>CBFCXB010000054.1:0-10010 GCA_965601905.1 uncultured bacterium
AGAATATGTATCAGAAAAGTTTTATGATTGCATAAAAACTCGGACTATTCCGATTTATTGGGGCGGAGAAGAAGCTATCAAGAAAATGGGTTTTGATATCGAGGGGATCTTTTTTTTTGACACAATAGAGGATCTCAAGAAAATATCCTTCGAAGAGCTGGATGATCTGAGCGCTAGCTTGCGCGACAAGAGAACGAGAGAATATCTTTCACGGTTGCATATGGAGCTCGGCAAATAGTTGAGCGCGTGCTGAAAGAGCGATTCGGAGAACACGCTCCAGCCAATGCCATCGAGCAGGAAAATGTTCTCCAAAAGTTGATGCAACACTACATACTGGCAAGCCTTTCACGTGCAGGGTTATTCTCGGATGCTGTTTTCCACGGTGGAACATGCCTCAGTATCGCCTATGGCATGAATCGTTTCTCGGAGGATCTGGATTTTCTATTGAAACATGCTGATCCGAGCTTCAAATGGCAATACTACCTCGACCGTGTATTGGAGGATGGGGTTCGCGAAGGTATTCATTTCGAGGTCAAGGACAGGTCAGAGAAAAAAGACACGGTCAAGAAAGTACTCGTCAAGACGGATTCGATCGGCAAGGATCTTTTCCCCGAGCTTCCCTACGAGAGAGATGCCAAGAAGCATGTGAGGATCAAGCTCGGAATCGACACAAATCCCCCGCGAGGTTCCCGTTTTGAAACTCGGTACATCACATTTCCCGTCACGGCCGCAATAACCACGCAAACGCTCGAATCGGGATTCGGTCTCAAGATTCACGCATTGTTGTGCCGAAGATACACGAAGGGAAGAGACTGGTATGATTTCGTCTGGTACACATCAAGAAAGATCGTTCCGGATTTTAATCTTATGAGAAATGCCCTTCATCAACAGGGTCCCTGGGCCGGGCAGACGATTGAAGTTACACCACCGTGGCTCATCGAAAATCTGAGATCAAGAATTTCCGAGCTGGATTGGAATTCCGTACGACAAGACGTTCAAAGATTTCTACCTATTCACGAGCAGGCCGGGCTCGCACTGTGGAGCACAGGTTTCTTCTCATATCAACTCGACAACCTAATTGAATATCTCGGCAATGCCTTATGATTTCATTACATACATTCTTATAACGGGCCGGAACTGACGGCGAAAGCATCACGGGATTGGCTGAAACGGCTCGGTGTCGAGACGCTGTTTATAGAACCGGGCAGTCCTTGGGAGAACGGGCACAACGAGTCGTTTAATGGCAAGCTCAGAGATGAATTCCTCGACAGGGAGATCTTCTACACGTTATGGGAAGCCAATGTACTTGTGGAGCGATGGAGAAAGGAGTACAATGAGCTTCGTCCACACAGTTCTCTGGGATATCGATCGCCGGCACCGGAGGCAATCGAGCCGTCTACCATGGATCGAGCGATCAAGCTCTCAGGGTGGTACATATACTGGGCAGGTCAATGATCATCACTGATGCGGCCGGCTCGGGCGGCGATATGCTGCCGTTCATGTTCCGGCTGAAAGGGATCGGCCCGCTCGTCGGCACGCGCACGTGGGGTGGATTGGTCGGCATCTAGTATGTGCCGCGACTCGTCGACGGCGGTCATATCTCCGCCCACGGGGAGGATTCTACAACCTCGAGGGCGAGTGGGATGTCGAGAACGAGGGCGTGGCTCATGTTTGGAGGGAGAAATGATGAAACAATATATCACGGTGTGGACTTTGATCGGAATGCTGCTTTGCGTATCGTGCGGCGGAGACTCGTCGAATGATGTATCCACCCAGCCGGAATGCGAGATAGATGTGACGAATCTGGATTTCGGCGAGGTCAGCATCGCATCGTACAAGGAAGCGACATTCACAATTTCGAACGGCGGGGGCGGCACGCTATCCGGCATGATCTATGAAGCGTGCGATAGATTTACGATACCATCCGGGTCGGGCGCTTTCTCATTGGCCGGGGGAGAGAGCAGAACCGTCACCGTTCGATTCGCGCCGGAGACGGAGGATGTGTATATCTGCACGGTTCATACGGGGAGCGGGTGCTCCGATATCGAGTGCGGCGGGGAGGGTGTGCAGTCGCAATGCAGCCTCGATCAGCCGAATCTCGAATTCGGGATGGTCGTCCTCGGCGAGTACCAGGAAATCGTCTTTGATATCGAAAATATCGGGAGCGGGACGCTGGACGGCGTGATCGAGGAGATGTGCGATGATTTCTCCATCACATCGGGCGGTGGGGCTTACAGCATCGGTCCCGGGCAGTCGATATCGGCCACGGTCCGCTTCTCCCCGTCAACCCTCGGCGGGAGCGATTGCTCGATATATCTCGGCGGTTTGTGCTCGAGCATCGAATGCACGGGAAGCGGGGTCGAATCGGTGTGCTACGTGTACCCCGATTCGATAGATTTCGGGAATGTCCTCACAGGGGCATCCGCGGATTCGGCCTTCTACATTGAAAATGCGGGAGGGGAAACGCTGACGGGCGACGTGAGCGCCGATTGCGGCTCCATATTCTCGATTCAGTCGGGGGGAGGTCCGTTCAGCCTAGA
The DNA here is from genome assembly GCA_965601905.1 of uncultured bacterium. Lineage (GTDB taxonomy): Bacteria > Krumholzibacteriota > Krumholzibacteriia > Krumholzibacteriales > Krumholzibacteriaceae > DATKWS01. Next base: position 2,541 of record CBFCXB010000054.1, read on the forward strand.
GGCTTCCGAGACCCACGCCGTTACGGTTCGGTTTTCAGCGCCGGGGATCCCGGGTAATCACAGCTGTGAAGTCGATCTCGGCACCCACTGCTCTCCCTTGAGGGTGAAGGGCGCCGGGCTGGCGGGTGACTGTGAGTTGAGCATCGATCCGGCCATAGTGACGTTCGGCTGGGTAGATGTCGGCAATCACAGGGACAGGGAATTCACGATATACAACAGGGGCAATGTCGATTTTCCGATAGTGGTGGAGGAGGACTGCATGTACTACTTTATCCTGTCGGGGGGCGGTTCGTTTCTCCTGGAGGCCCAGCAGGCTCACATGGTGGTCGTCCGGTACGCGCCGGAGGCTGAGGGAAGCCACACCTGCTTTGTTCAGATCGGCGACTACTGCGAGGAAGTCCGCTGCATCGGAATCGCTCAATAGCGTGGAATCAAGCGATATATGCGGAAATTGTGAGCGCGCGAGACAATGTACCACTGTAGGAAATTCGAATCCTTGTCAAGATGCGCGGATGGCCGGATCGGGCGTGATTGCGGGGGTTGGACCGCGGATTAGCCTTAATCCGTCATTCTTTTGGGTGTGAATGTTTGGCCCGTCCCGGCGTCCGGCCAAATTGTCATTCTAGAATTATTCCCCGCTGCAAAACTTGGTATCGAAGGCATTCTTTCTCAGCACATCGATGAAGGTACCTTGTTTGGCCCACGACGCACGAGGAACATGAAGGAGACCGCCAGGGCCGGGAACGGTATGACATCAGTCGCCAAACTGTAGCATGGCCAGTATGGACCTGTTGCCGTTGTCGAACGCCTCGATGTACAGGATGTGCGGGCCGTCGTAGAATATCGTATCGGGTACCGAGCGGCAATCGATACTGCATTCGACCGCCCAGTCATCAGGATCGTTTATATCCTCAACGTCCCAGCCATACCGGTAGCAGACGATCTCACCGCCGTAATGGCTCGCGCTGGCCTGCCATCTGAACATCATCGGAACACCGGGTGGAAAATCGATCACGACCGGTGATGTGCTGCTCTCGAGAAACCGGAGGGATCCTAAAAACGGGTCGATGACGGTAAGATGGGGATTGGGGACATCGTATGTGATGAACAGGCGAGCGTTCTCGTTCAGTTCGAAGGTGCGCGTGATATTCCGACCGTGGCTTTTCGCCTGGACGGCGAATATGTACACCCGTCCGGGCTCCAGCAATTGGTTGTTATCCCCGATGATTCCCTTGGCTGCATCGGGGACGACGGTGTACCTGCCGGAGTTGTATGGTATCCACTCTGACCACCGGTCCTCGTACCGCCGGGGGTTCTCGTTGAGATCGCGTATAATGTCGAAATCGGGATCGTATACGCCGTTCGTATCGGTCACCTGGCAGTACATGTAGCGCACGTAGATCGGTCTGCACTGCGAATCGCAGTGCCACCCGAACATGACGACCCAGCCGTATGTTTGTACACCCGGACCCTGGAGCGGTGGTTCATCGATGACGGCGAACAATTCCGCGTTGACCGGGCAGAGTGGTTCCCAGCACCCGGTCGAGAAAACTATCAGTGCGATGGAGGCCGACACGAGAGTGATAACGGCGATCCGTTTCATCGGTACCCTCCTCGTGGAACAAGTATGTCGAGAGCGAATAACACTCCTATTCGAGGGGAGGTTCCATGAGTGGGATCTCTGTAGGTAATAAATCATTCCTACATTAGTATATGCGAATTTCGAATCCGTGTCAAGATGTTCGCGTGACACTGCTTGAATCGCACACACTCGAAAAAAAACACACTCGAAAAAAAGTGTTGACTATCGAATCTTCAGTTCGTACAATACCTATGAAGGGCTAGAAGTACCGAATCATGCTCAATGTAATGTACTCCCCACCTCGGCGCGGTTTCATTCCATGTCTAAGGATCATTGAAAGAAACGCCTTCATGTTTGCAAAATCTCTTAAAAGATTCAAACGCTTACATGGGAAACTTCAGGCTGTCGGACAATTTATCATCGGAGCGTGGGGGAGCTCGGGGAGTGATGTCTTCGCCGTTGGCGACAGCGGTGCCATCGTTCACTACGGTTTCCATTAGATGATCTTTACGATATTTTATATGAGATGATTCGGTGTCAATTGAAAAACCAGGTTTCGTGAAGAAACTGTATGGCACGGGGAAATATTACAAGCAGGCAGAATTCGTTATTGCAGGACCCGCTTCAGCGGTGAGCCTGATCTGTAAGGAGAAAAAATGTTTTCAACCAGGATTCATCTCCGACCGTTTTTGACTCGCCTGCCGGCATCATGCGCAATCATAAGTATCATTGCATCAACAACCCTTATGGCATCAGACCGCGAGGCCGGCCTCAAGGATAAATTTAGTTTTCCCGAGCGGACAATAATATTGAATGGGCAATATATCCACAACGTTGGAAAGCTTCAGGTGAATGTCACCAACTGGGGATTTCTCGGTTCTCTGCCCAAAAGCACTTATCCCATGTCCGATTCGCCGTCCGCTCAATGGCCTGTAGGATCCGGCGTCGAATACATGTATGCAGCAGGCATCTGGGTTGGTGCGACTATGGACGGAATTCCATCCGTATCGACGGGCTATCCCGAAACGGAATTTTACCCGGGAAATTCATCGATTGATATCATATATCGAACATTCGAGGGTGACCGAGGCGGGATCAGGTATCCCGGCCCCGCCGATGATGATCGAGACGGACTGGTGGATGAAGACTGGCTCAACGGAAGGGACGATGACGGCGATGGGCGCATCGATGAAGATTTCTCGGCCATCGGCCAGCAGATGTTTTCGTGTTGGTATGACGACAATCAAGCAGCAGCATCAACAGTATATCCCGAACATATCCCCCTGAACGTGCATGTACGGCAGGAAACCTACCAGTGGGGAGATGACAATTTTGATGATTTTGTGGGAGTCAGTTATTACGTCACAAACCAGGGCAACAAGTTTCTGACAAATGTCTATATTGGTATCTATGCCGATTTGGACGCCGGTCCAAGGGTATATGGAAATTACCACATGGATGACAGGATTGATTTCTGGGAAGGAACCTGGTGTGCCCGCAAGGGAGATGCGGAGGTACCCGTAAGGCTTAAAATAGGCTACGTATTCGATTCAGACGGCGATGGAGGGAAAACCCCGGGTTACTTCGGGATCGTCCTGCTGGGCCATACAACCGATTTATTCATACCATCCAGCACGATGTACCTTAGAGCAGTCCGCATATTCCGGGGCCTTCAATCGTATGAGCGCGGAGGTGAGCCGACAAACGACTTCGAGCGTTACGATGTATTATCAACTAAAAGAGTGGACAAGGACGTGGGGGTGCCGAACGATTACAAAATACTTCTTTCCATCGGCCCCTTCGGTTCACTGCCTCCCGGCGGCACAATAGTGCTCGACGCAGCATTTGTATGCGGTGAAGGGCTGGAAGAAATGCTGCAGAACGCTGCCAACGCCGTGATTGTCCACGAAGGATTCTGGTTCGATAAGGACGACGACAAGGACACCGGAGTCTACGGGTGCGAAACGCCTATTCCGGGACCACTGAACAATTGGGATCCCAATGTGTGTGACAAGCTAAGGCAGCATATACAGATCGAGAAAGGTGAGGTTGTCTGGAGCAACATAGATTGTGCCGATGAGCGGTGGCGATTGGGCTACGGTAAATGTAGCCGGAAAAATTTCCTCTATGAAAACTATGTAACCGGAGTCGGCGGCAAGGAAACGCAGGTACCCTGGATTACGGGTTCGGCCCCGCCGCCTCCAAAAATGAGAATTGTCCCCGGCGATCACATGATCACCCTCTTCTGGGACAACAGGAGCGAGATCGTACCGGATATCATCTCGCAGGAGTACGACTTCGAGGGATACCAGGTGTGGAGAGCCGATGGGTGGCACAGACCGATAGGATCGACTGTCTTGAGCGGGCCCAGCGCAGATTTCTGGCACCTTGTCGAGTGCCGGGACATAATAAACGGCGTTCTACCCGACACAGATTTCAAGAAACCATTTTCACTGGGGGGATGGGAATATGAACCCCTCGGCAATCTGCGGGACCGAGAAGCGCTGCTGAAGTCGTTCGAGGAAAGCATCATGTACAACCAGCTGGATACCGTGCCATGCCCCCCCGGTCTCAGCAGAGATGACTGTGATACCCTGGAAGCGCTTGCCCGTTACAATCTGGGCGTTGAGGGTGGAAGGCAATATTATATGTTCGTTGACAAGAATGTTCATAACGGCATGCCGTATTTTTACTCGGTTGTGCCCTACGATCACGAGACGGAATACGGGGAACCCACACAACCCGGCCGTTATAATAATCCCGCTTCGAACTTCGAGTTTGTTACACCACTGTCGGGCACTCAGTCGTTCGAGGAATTCGATAAGCGGGAGGTTTATGTCGTTCCAAATCCCGTGACCGGGGAATCACTCGAGCCCTGGAGGATGGGACCCAACAACAGCGATCCTTCGGGGCTGAAACTGGAATTTCGCAACCTTCCCGAGTGCATTAATACGATTAGAATCTACACCGTTGCCGGCGATCTGGTTCAAACACTTCATCACGACGGAGGAGACGGGAACGGAACGCATCCGTGGAACCTCCTTTCGCGTAACGGGCAGAATGTAACGAGTGGAGTATACCTGTTCACCGTTGACCCGGCGGACAGCAGATTCCCCAAGATCTTGGGAAAGTTCGTTGTGATTCGATAGGAGCCGTCCCTCCAAACGGCTTAAAATGGTCTCAGCCCACGGAGCCTCGCGCATTGTTCGAAGCGCTGAATCTCAGTACGGCGGAAGAAGAGTAGAACACGTGAATCTTTTTTATGATTCGCGCGGCGATCTATCTCAGGAGAACCATCTTCTTCGCGATCGTTTCTTTACCGGCAGTGAGGCGGTAGAGATATATCCCCGATGCCGCTGTTCGGCGTGCCTCATCGAGACCGTTCCACTCGACCTGCCGGTAGCCTGGACCGTCCGTTCGGTCGATGAGGCGAGCGATCCGTTTGCCGCCGACATCGAAGATATCGAGTGTGACACGGCAGGACGCCGGCAGGTAGTACCGGATCGTCGTCGATGGATTGAACGGATTCGGTGCGTTCTGGTAGAGGGTGAACGGCATGTTGGGTGTCTCGATCGGTTCCGTCTCGAAGAGCGATCGGTTTTCGCCGTTTACAAGATATTTAATTTTATACTGGTACATGTGCCCTGGATCTATGTTTCGATCGGTGAATCGGAAATCGAGGCCGTTTTTTTCTATGTCCGTGGATGGTAATTCTTCAAAGTTTAGGGGACTGCCCTCCGAGCGGAGGATCTTGAATTCGACGCTATCGTCGAGCTTTTCCATCTGCCAGGTGATCACGATTCCAGAGCCGCTGTGCTCCGCGGAGAAGCTCCTCAGCAGCGTGCCGATTGCGGCATGAAAGGTAAAATCGTACCGTTCTTCGCTGCTGCATGAATATTCGTTGCAGATATTCGTTGCGTAAAACGAGTAGTCCATGCCGTCGACCATCGATCGCTCGATGGTCAATAATACCGAATGCGTATAATGGAGCGTGGCATTTACAACCGTCAATGTATCGGGCGGGGAGGAGTGCTCAACTACGCGATACCGCGTCTCGTCCTCGGCCGATTCAACAGTTGGATCACCTAAGAAACAAGCGAGAAGCTGATCGAAACCTTCGATATTCACTTGATAGATCATGGGTGGATTTACATAGCGGCAGACGATCGACGTGAGGCCGATCACGGAGAAGAGGTCGTTGTCCGGCGCGTAGGTGCCATGGAGCTCGCCCGTATCGGGATGGGGAAGTGCCGTGATCGCGCATTCCGTCAGGGGTCCGCCGTCGAAGTAGCAGCCACCTACATTTATAAAATGTACCGTGCAGAGCAGCAGGTGATCCTCCATGAAACCGTTCAGGGGCGGCCAGTAGACGATCGACATGCCGGAGTAGGGATCGCCGAGATACGCCGTTGCCTCGGGAGGTACGTCAAATCCCGTTATCTGTATGCCGGGGGAGCAGATACCCACCTGAAATTCGATACCGGTCACGTTGTAGTCGGCGTTCTCGAGAATCAGGTAGCCGTCGAAGGTGCCGTAGATCTCGGGCATCGCGTAGATGCTGTACGGATCGATCTCGTAGTAGATGCCGAGCGTCGGCTGCGATCCGGCCGGTAATACGTAGCACGCAATTATGATACAACACGCGAGCAGGATAGTAGCAAAACGATTCATGTCGAATCACCACCCCTAGATTAAAGGCCTATAAATCCTTACTATTATATCACAGACGTAGATTAATTTATACTGATTTCATGGTTAACATTTTCATGGTTAACATTTCTTTTTTATGCCTCAAATAAAAGCAATTATGAAATAATTGATATTTCGTTATTGATAAGAAATTCGATTTTTCCGTCAACGACGAACGGGCATCTTTCGGGCGTTTTGACCCCGGTCGGTGCAATGATTCGTAGTGTGGTTCCTGTTTATTAATAATGATTATAACAATAAAGTATAAAAAATCTAAATATATTTTTCGATTTCGCATCCGGAAGAGACAAATTTCCCGGCGAGATAAAGACGGATGGGATTGCGAAGGCGGGTGCATTGGCCTGTCCCTTTCTCATCCACCTCACGAATGACACACGAAGACCAGCAAATCGAGCCTAGTTCTGGTCCAAAGTTTAGGGCACGAGCCCGAACAAGCGGTCTAACTCTAAGAGTTGCAAAAATCCCGGGGGCAGGTCACTACCTTTTAAACAGTGCGTCCCAGGAGCATTATCTGCGCCAGGAACCGGATTCCTTTGATAAAACCGATTGTGAGGGGATAAGTTGAGTAGGGAATTATCCGCTGAATATGGCGGGGGTAGCCGATGGGGACCACTTTCGGGGGCTGATTACTATCGCTATTGGGGAAGTACATGTATTGCATTAAGGGCGAGATAAATAGAAGGGACAGGCTAGAAGTACAGCCGCACCGATGCGGCGGCATAGTGCAGCCAGGCGAAATTATAGACTTCGTCGACATCCGCCCCTCCCTCGACAGTCCGATAGCCGGCCGCGAGCTCCCATCGCTCGTTGATCCGGTAATGAAACTTGAGTGAGACGTCCTCCGCCCTGCCCGGACCGCCCGCAAGCGCGTCCGCGTCCAGGGCGAGACTCCATCGCTCCCGCAACCGGTATTCCGCCCGAACGTGCAAGAGCGGAACGAATCCGAGATCCGTTTTGCGCGCCGAGATTCCCTCCTGCATAAGCTCGATCTTGGCGTCACGTATCTTTGCGGTGAATCCGATCCAGAGGTGCAGGCGCCCGCTCCCGCGGAAACGGTACCGGTACGTGAGGCGCCATGAGTTGAACCGGTATACGGCGTCAGTCGGTACGCCGGCGCCGAACGACGCGCCGGCGAAATCGATCGGCGCAACCGGTACGCCGCTGCCGTGTATCGCGAG
>CBFCXB010000055.1:0-9925 GCA_965601905.1 uncultured bacterium
TTCGGCAGAGAACCCGCCGCTTGCGACGGTTAACACACATCTGACCCTGATGATTCGGAGGTCTCAGTGACAAGCCTGGATATCCCCGGATCGCCATGGGGATATGGGAAGTCGTGAACGAGAGGCGACGGTGAAAGCGTCAAGGAGTCGATTTAGAGTTCAAGGAAGACAAAGGGGACCAGAAGCCGAGTAGGGGGTGCCAACGGGCATCCGGTTCCAGGCAGGAGCCACTTGAATCCGGCAATCTTTGACGTGGGAAAATCACGGAGAGGTCGATTGAAACACGAGAATGTAGTAGAAATGGTCTATAAACCGGGGCGACTGCGCCAAGCATGGCGACAGATAAGACAGAATGCAGGTGCGGCCGGGATAGACCGAATGACGGTAGAAGAATTCGAGAGCAGGGAAGAGGAGCTCTTGGAGACTCTCCACGCCAAGTTAAAGGCGGGAATCTACCGTTTCAAACCTGCGCGAAGGGTGCTCATTCCCAAAGAAAGCTCGTCGAAGATGAGGAAACTCGGAATACCATCCGTGATGGATCGGGTGGTAAGTCAGAGTATCAACCTGATCTTTGAAGAGATATTTGATTCGGATTTTACCGAATCAAATTTTGGCTTTCGCAAAGGGAAAAGCCAACACCAAGCCATTAGACATGTTCAGGGCATAGTGACAGACGGTTATGAATGGTGTGCATCCATTGATTTGAAAGCCTTCTTCGACGAGATTCCTCACGATCTTATCCTCAAGCTCATCCGCAGAAAGATTGCGGATGAACCTTTAGTGACGCTGATCGCGAGAGCGTTAAAAGCGGGGGTGATCGTAGAGGGGAGATTCGAGAAGACGCTGAAAGGATGCCCGCAAGGATCGCCAATGTCGCCGATGATCTCGAACATAGTTCTCAATGAACTGGACCAGGAGCTTGAGAGAAGAAACCACCGATACTGATGATGGGCGGACGACTTTGTAATAATGCTAAAGTCCGAAAAGGCCGCCGGTCGGGTAATGACAGGAGTTATACGGTATGTCGAAGAAGTCTTGGGGCTCCCTGTGAACAAGGAGAAAAGCCAAGTAGCCAACGTGGAGGACGTGGCGTTTCCGGGCTTTCAAATTCTCAGGGGCAAGATCCGGGTGAGCAACAAAGCCAGGATCAAATTCAAGGAAAGGATTCGGCAACTGACTTGCCGCAATAACCCATTGTCAATGTATCAAATAATCCAAGAACTCAACTCGTACCTGAGAGGCTGGGTTTCGTATTACCGAATCCAGGAATTTCGCATGCTGTCTCGAGATTTAGATGCGTGGATTCGGAGTCGGTTGCGATCAATGCAACTGAAGAAATGGAAGAACACCCGGAAGTTCCAAAGGATTATGATAAAATCTGGTTTCAGTCCAGTAAAGGCTCATAGAGTCTGGGTCAAAATGAACAAATGGCAATCGGTGAACAGGAGAGAAGTACGCTTTGTAATGAACTTGGAGTGGTTCAGGAAGCAGGGAGTACTATTCTTGCACGATTACACATCGGCCACTTTCTGAACGAAGTTCGGTCGCTAATCGAGGAGCGGCTTACCTGGCCGGTACGAGCCGTTCTGTTGGGAGGGGGTGGCCTTAGGGCCACTTCCTACCAGATTCACAAAAGGGATATCTCGTGTCAGGGCGGATAACCGAGCGCGCAACGGAAGAAATTATAGATCTGTTGAGAAGCAGGGAATCAAAGTTTGTCGATATACGTCCGGTCGACGCCTACAATGGGTGGAAGCTGCGAAACGAGTTGCGAGGCGGACATATCGAAGGCGCGAGAAGCCTGCCGGTGAAATGGGTAAATTACATCGATTGGATCGAGATAGTGAGATCGAAAGAGATATTACCGCATGACAGGCTGATCCTGTATGGTTATGAAAAAGAAAAGACGGAAATGGCGGCGCGGAGGTTTATAGGAGCAGGATACCGGGATGTAAGTGTTTATCATGATTTCGTCGGGGAGTGGAGCGCGAATACCGGCTTGGCCATGGAAAATTTGCCCCGGTACCGTCAATTGGTATCGGCCGAATGGCTCCATGAGCTTACATCGAGCGGCGCTGCTCCCGAGTATAACAATAATAAATATATTCTATGCCATGCGCATTATCGGAACAGGAGTGATTACGAGGAGGCTCATATTCCCGGAGCCGTTGATTTAGACACAAACTCCCTGGAATCTCCCGAGACATGGAATCGTCGTTCTCCTGAAGAAATCAAAAAAGCGCTCGAGAGCCTGGGCATTACACACGATACAACGACCGTTCTGTACGGAAGATTTTCCGACCCGGATAACAATGATCCTTTTCCCGGCAGTAGCGCCGGGCATTTGGCGGCCATGCGCTGCGCTTTTATAATGATGTATGCCGGCGTAAAGGATGTCCGCGTGTTGAACGGCGGGATGCAGTCGTGGATTGATAGCGGCTATTCTACCACGACGGAGGAAACAGAGAAACATCCGGTGCCCGACTTCGGCGCCGCAATTCCAGCTCGGCCGGAACTCGCTATAGATATTCTGCAGGCCAAGGCTGTCATCCAATCTTCGGACAAGAATCTCGTAAGCGTTCGAAGCTGGGACGAGTTCATCGGCAACGTCAGCGGCTACAACTATATAGAGAAGAAGGGAAGAATTCCCGGCGCGGTATTTGGCAATTGCGGGAGCGATGCATATCACATGGAGAATTATCGAAACCTGGATCATACTGCGCGCGAATACCATGAGATCGAAAACATGCTGGTGGATGCGGGTGCGACACCGGACAAATACAACTCTTTTTATTGCGGCACAGGATGGCGCGCCAGCGAGGCCTTTTTTAATGTTTGGCTGATGGGGTGGCCTCGTGTTTCGGTTTTCGATGGGGGTTGGTTTGAATGGAGTAATGATAATAGTAATCCGATTGAAACAGGCATGCCGGAATAGTGCGTTGGTCTTTTGCCGCGTGGGAATATCATAAAGAAAGTCATTCGATATGAATTATGAGGAGAGCACCTTCTGTGAGCACGAAACATTCAAATTGCGGAATTATTTGCCGCATATTGAAAAAGACAGAGATGCAGCGGATATAATTTCCGGTCTCACATCCCGCAATAAGCACATTTCGTGTATTTACTTTTACGACGCGATTGGGTCGAAGCTGTTCGAGGAGATCACGCAATTGCCCGAATATTATCTGACTCGAATAGAGAAGGACTTGCTGCAAGAAGCGAGCGTTCAAATCTGCAGCAAGCTGGAAGATGCAAACATTATTGAGTTCGGCAGTGGCGATTGCTCGAAAATTTCCATTCTGTTAGATGCCGTTCCGGAAGCTGATCTCAAAACGATTCGATATATTCCCGTGGATATTAGTCAAGCCGCTATTGAAGAATCAGCTCTTACCCTGATCACTTTATTTCCAGGCTTGGAAATTCATGGAAAGGTTGCTGATTTTGCGGCCCAACTTTCCTGCATTCCCGAAAAGGCAAAGCGCCTGTTCTGTTTTCTGGGCAGCACGATAGGAAATTTTCAAGATGGTCAAAGTGTTGCATTTTTGAGAAATCTGAGTAAGATCATGCACTGCGATGACATGTTGCTGGTTGGGTTCGATATGGTAAAAAGCAAAGATATCATCGAAAAGGCGTATAACGACAGCAGGCATGTAACAGCGGAATTTAACAGGAACATTTTGATTGTAGTCAATGATCTTGTGGGTACGAATTTCGAACCGAATACCTTTGAGCATGTCGCATTTTATAACGAAGAATGCTCCCGAATCGAAATGCACTTAAAGGCTATAAAAGATTTAGAGATATCCTGTCCTCATTTACCAAATACGATCTTTATCGAGAGGGGCGAGACAATACATACGGAAAATTCACACAAATATACCGAAGAGCACATCGATGAACTGCTATCAAAAGCGGGTCTCGCAATACAAAATAAGTTTATGGATAGGAATAAGTGGTATTCACTGGTTCGATTGCGAAAAGCATAGAAATCTATTGATGTTTGACATTGATGCAATACGCGCGGATTTTCCCATCCTGAAAATGGAAGTAGACGGAAATCCCCTGGCATATCTCGACAATGCCGCAACAACTCAAAAACCAGCGCGTGTCATTGACGCAATAGTCGAGTGTTACACGGAAGCTTATAGCAGTGTGCACAGGGGCGAGCATCACTTGAGCGAAAAAGCGAGTGTCGCGTACGAGCAGGCAAGGGAGACGGTGAGGGATTACATCAACGCGAAGAGCAGTGATGAAATAATATTTACCCGAGGGACCACGGAGTCGATAAATCTCGTTGCCTGCTCCTTCGGTGCCGCTTTCATCGACGGGGGAGACGAGATCGTCATTTCGGAGATGGAACATCACTCCAATATCGTGCCATGGCAGTCGCTGTGCGAGCGCAGGGGCGCGGTGCTCAAGGTCATCCCTTTAGATAATAATGGGTCATTGAATTGCAAGGGGCTGGAAAAGCTGATCACACACAAAACGAAGCTGATATCTCTTACATATGTCTCGAATGTGCTGGGTGTTATAAATGCAGTAAAGGAAATAATCGCCCTGGCGCATGCCCGTGATGTGCCGGTGTTGATAGATGCGGCGCAGGCCGTGCAGCATATACCCGTCGATGTTCAGGATATCGATTGTGATTTCCTGGCGTTTTCAGGGCACAAGATGTACGCCGGTACCGGCATAGGCGTTCTTTACGGAAAAGAGAGGTGGCTGGATGCGATGCCGCCCTATCAGTATGGAGGCGGCATGATTTCCACGGTGAGCATACGGGGGATGACGTATGCCGGTTTGCCGTTCAAATTCGAAGCGGGCACGGGTAACCTCGCGGGGGCGGTGAGCCTCGCGGCGGCAATTGAATATATCAATACCATCGGCATGGATGAAATCGAGAGTCATGAAGGTGCCGTATTCGATTATGCCGCGGAGAAGATAGATGCAATCGACCGTGTCACGCTGTACGGCAGTGCTCCTCGCAGGTGCGGAGCGCTTTCGTTCAACATGGATGATGTCAACCCGAACGACGCGGGCATGATATTGGATAAGCTGGGGATAGCCGTTCGCTCGGGAACGCATTGTGCGGAACCGTTGATGCGGCGCTACGGTATCAGTGGAACGGTGCGGGCCAGCGTTGCGCTGTACAACACGAAAGAGGAAATCGACAGATTGATCGAAGGCATCCGGAGGGTGCGGGTCATGTTGCATGGATGAAACGAAGGCCGTGGGTCGAATATGACACAAAGAGTGATAATGACGATAGACGCCATTCAAGATGAAATAATCGAAGAGATGTCCGTGCTGGACGACTGGATGGGCAAGTATGAATATCTGATCGGGCTGGGCAAGAGAATGAGCCCGCCGGACGAAACGCTCAGAAGCGAAAAGCACGCTATGAAGGGGTGCCAGGCGAGGGTGTGGATAAGGGCCGAGCTGAACGACAACAGGATTCATTTCTCGGCGGATAGCGATTCCATTATAACGAAGGGTATGCTGGCGTTGTTGCTCCGGGTGTTGAACAACCGGTCACCCGAAGAGATAGCCGGTGCGGATCTCTATTTTATCACCAAAACGGGATTGAGCACCAACCTGTCGCCTGCCAGGGCGAACGGCCTCGCTTTGATCGTGAAGCAAATGAGATTGTGCGCATCCGTGCACGTATCGAATGGCTCACCGTCGCGAAAAGCGGGCGCCGCCTCATCACCGGGGACATAGCAATCGCAGCTGTGACGGGAATTGCCGCTCGATTTTGCCGGACCGCAATATCATGTTGACGCTGAAAGACGTGAAAAAATCCTTCGATGCGGTGCAGGCCGTCCGGTCGGTCGACCTCGAAGTGCGGGAAGGGCGCACGACGGTTCTCATAGGCCCGAGTGGGTGCGGCAAATCGACCATCCTCCGCATGGTTATCGGCCTCGTCACGCCGGATTCCGGCACCATCTCATTGCGCGGCGAGAGGGTTTCACGCGGGACGGCCCTGCGGCTGCGCAGGAGGATGGGCTACGTTATACAGGAGGGGGGCCTCTTTCCTCACCTGACGGCACGCAGGAACATTGCCGTGATGGCTTCCTTCCTCAGATGGCCCCGTCGGAGGATCGAGGCGAGGATTGCGGAGTTGATCGAATTGACCCAATTCCCCGAGGACGGCCTGGGACGGTATCCGGCCCAGCTCTCGGGAGGACAGAAGCAGCGCGTCAGCCTGATGCGCGCGCTGATGCTCGACCCCGAGTTGCTGCTGCTGGACGAGCCGCTCGGGGCGCTCGATCCGCTGATACGTATCGATTTGCAGGCGGAGCTGAAGGCGATATTCCGGAGGCTGGGCAAGACGGTGCTGATCGTCACGCATGATCTCGGGGAGGCCGCGTATCTCGGCGATGTGATCGCCTTGATGCGTGACGGAAGGATCGTGCAGGAAGGCACGATCGCGGAGCTCGTCGCCTCGCCCAGCGATCCATTCGTGACGAGGTTCGTCAATGCCCAGCGCGGCCCGCTCGATGACCGGCGGGGAGAATCGACGTGAAAACGGTATGCATGTATATCCTGCTCGCCGCCGCCATGCAAGTGTGCGGCGCGCGCGGATGGGCTTCCGAGGCCGGGTCCGGGGATGCTGCCGGCCGTGCACCGCTGAAGATAGGATCGAAGAAGTTCACCGAGAACATCGTCCTCGGCGAGATTGTCTGTCGCCTGGTCGAGGCGGGCGGCATTGCCGCCGAGCATCGCCGTGGATTGGGCGGCACGCGGATACTCTGGAATGCGCTCCTGAAGGGTGAGATCGACATCTACCCGGAATACACCGGCACGATCCAGCGGGAGATACTCGATACAGATGCGCCGGGCACGGAGCGTGAAACGCGCGAAAGGCTTTCCGAATTCGGGATCACGATGAGCCGGCCGTTCGGGTTCGACAACACGTATGCGATAGGAATGAAAGAGAGTCTCGCGGAGAAATACGATATCGAGAAGATATCCGATCTTCGGGATCATCCCGATCTGCAATTCGGGTTCACCAACGAGTTCATGGACAGGGAGGACGGCTGGCAGGGATTGCGGGCGCGCTACGGTCTGCCCCAGGCCGACGTCCGCGGGCTGGATCACGATCTCGCATACCGCGGCATTGAAGGCGGCTCCATCCATGTGATCGATATGTACTCGACGGACGCCGAGATCGAGTACTACGGCCTCAGGACGCTCGAGGACGATCTGGGGTTTTTCCCCCGTTACGAGGCCGTGCTGCTGTATCGCTCCGACCTCATCAGGCGCTTTCCCGGTATCGCCGGCAGGCTGGAGATGCTTGCCGGCGCCGTCTCCGAGGCGAAGATGGTGGCGATGAACGCGCAGGCGAAACTCGAAGGCGTGCATGAAAAAGAGATCGCGGAGATGTTCCTTGCAGAAATGTTCGGGATCAGGATCGAGATACAGAGGGACGATTTTTTGCGTCGCCTGCGAAAGAACACAATCGACCACCTCGTTCTCGTTGCTATATCCCTGTCGGCAGCGATACTGATAGCAATCCCCCTCGGCATACTTGCAGTGAAGGTTCCCCCGTGCGGAAGGGTGATCCTCGGGATCGTGGGCGTCATGCAGACGATCCCCGCGCTCGCGTTGCTCGTATTCATGATTCCCCTGCTCGGGATAGGAGGCCCGCCGGCCGTCATGGCGCTGTTTCTCTACAGCCTGCTGCCGATCGTCCGAAACACGTATACGGGGATACGCGACATTCCATCCTCGATCACCGAGTCGGCCGAGGCCCTGGGACTGACACCGGCAGCGCGGCTGCGGCTGATCGAGCTGCCGATGGCCTCGAGCACGATCCTGGCGGGTATCAAGACATCGGCCGTCATCAATATAGGTACGGCCACCATAGGAGCCCTGATAGGGGCGGGAGGGTACGGGCAGCCCATCCTCACGGGTATCAGGCTCGATGACATCGGATTGATACTGGAAGGCGCGGTTCCCGCAGCGGTCATGGCCGTCTTGGCGCAGTGGCTGTTCGACCTCGCGGAAAGATTCGTCGTGCCGAAGGGACTCCGCCTGTGAAAGTCTGTGAAAGGCGGAGAGGCGCTTTGATTCCGCCCCGGGCCGGCACCGCCGGGCTTACGGCGCCCGAAGGCTCATATGATCGAGACGCTATATGTATTGCCGCTTCAGCGACCTCGCCGGAGCCATATCATCTCAAGAGCACCATCTTGCGTGTATCGACTAATCCCGGCGTCGTGAGCCGATAGAAGTAGACCCCGCTCGCAGCGGTGTTGCCGGAGCCGTCGAGACCGTTCCACATCACCTCGTGCCGCCCGGGGCCCACGTGCCCGTCGACGAGCGTGCGCACGAGCCTTCCCCCCACGTCGTAGACGGCGATCGTCACGTGTCCCGGAGTTGCGAGCTCGTACATGATCATTGTCGACGGG
This sequence comes from uncultured bacterium, assembly GCA_965601905.1. GTDB lineage: Bacteria > Krumholzibacteriota > Krumholzibacteriia > Krumholzibacteriales > Krumholzibacteriaceae > DATKWS01. Next base: position 8,409 of record CBFCXB010000055.1, read on the forward strand.
TTGAACGGGTTGGGTGAAGCGCCGAGCAGCCGCGTCACCGGCTCCCTCAGAAGTGCGCGGCCGCCGCCATCCGTCTCCGGCGGTGGGCCGACGAAGTGAACGCAGTCGGACACCTCGAACGGCGTGCCGTCCCCGAGCACTCCCGTCAGGAGCAGCGGGCGGTTCTCGCCCGCCACGGGCTCGCCGTACGCGATGAGCGCGGCCGCGATCTCCTGGGCGCTGAATTTCAGCACGAGGTCCGTGTATCCGTCCGGGCCGGGCTCGGGGCATGCGCAATCCGAGCCGTAGGGAGCGGGCGATGAGACATCCTCGAACCCCCGTCCGTGCGGGCGGGGGGCGACGCCCTCGAGCAGGATCGACCCGATATCGATGTCGTGCACGTCGAACTCCTCTCCGCCGAGGATCGCGACGGGCAGCATGCCGCCCTTCTTCGGGTTTCCGCTCTCCAGGAAATCGAACAGCTTGACGTTGAACGGATTCGGGCAGGAGCCGGGGCGTATGTCGAGCGCGGCGTATTCCATGGGCGGCCGCTCGTAGATCCAGTTCACAAAAGTTTCGCGCCCGCCCACGCCGGTGCGGAAGAGCATGCTGTCGGCCTCGTCGTACCCGCACGCCTCCTTGAGGAACTCCTCCCGGCTGCAGTCGGTGTTGATCCAGACGTGCTCGCCGCGCGCCAGGGAGATAGGGTTGCTCAGCTCGGCGCGGCAGGAATCGATGACGATGCCGACGGCCGGCCCCTCGACTAGCGTCTCGCGCCGGTCGATGCCGGTCAGCGGATCGCCGTCGAGGTTCAGCCAGAGCCCGTCGAAGAGCTTCTGGCACATCGCCGCGTTGTCGAGGAGCTCCTCGAGGCTGGATCCGCAGACGAATCCGACGTGAAACTCCAGAGAAGTCCATGTGGACAAGCCGAAGCGTCCGGAACTGAGGAGCATACTGTAGTCTCGCGGAACGCCCTGATTCCTATCGATCCTCGGCGTTGACATGGTTTCGTACCGCTGGTAGTCGTTCGTCGGCTCGCCGCCGTTCTCGTAGGGCTGGTCACCGCTGAAGACCCTGAAGGCGTTGACGCCGGTTGTCCTGACGCCGCTTCCCTCGGCATAGACGGTGTGCCCGAGGACCATGGCGCCGATAAAGCTCGCGGGCTCTCCGTCCTCCGTGGTGCACATGTACGCGATGTGCAGCGACGCCGGGCCGAGCTCGGTGCACCTGATCCCTTCCCAGTATCCGGCAAGGTCGTCTTTCCAGTACTCCGGCTCTTCTCTCGCTCCGATGTCGAAATCGAGCAACAGCCCGAGATAGCACAGATTCAGGCAATTCGGTTCGCTGCCGTGCATAGAGATGGTAAACGAAACTCCGACGAAATCGTCGAAGCGCGGGTCGGTCCACTGGTAGCTCTCCTGATGGACCGTGACGTTCAGCGGCACGTGATCCGGGTACTGCGCGATCGCCTCCGGCTGGTCGTCGGTGTACCACGAGCTGAACATCTGCCGGGAAACGGCCGCGAAGTCCTCGTCGAT
>CBFCXB010000056.1:0-9919 GCA_965601905.1 uncultured bacterium
GGCTCCGCGTGATCCGTGTCGTGCCGGAAACGATCTTCTCGGGATCGCCGAGGCAATCGACCTCGGCGACATGATCGACGTTTCCGCCGCGGATCACCCATGGGTAGTTGGGAAACGGCACGAGATTGTCGGTCACGACGACGACCGTATCGGCATAGATCGAATCGGCCAGCGCGAAGCTGATAGGCCCGCACGCCGAGGGGCCGTACACGCCATTCGCGTTGCCGTGCCTGTCGGCCGCCGGCGCCGCGATGAATGCCACGTCGACATGAAGATCACCGTCCTGTATCGCCCGGTAGCGGCCGCCGTGCGAGCGGAGGATGCAGCACTTCCGCAACTTTCCGAGCGAACATGCCCGCCCGACGGGACCGTTCATCGAGCCCTCGATGTTGGCGATGACCCCGTTCTCGATATGCTTGATAATCGGCTCGTGAACGGGGAAGAGCGCCGACGGGGCGAGAACGAGATCCTTCAGTCCCCGCTCGGCGAGCTTGTCGACGACCATGTTCACGAGATGGTCGCCGTTTCGCAGATGGTGATGGAACGAGATCGTCATGCCATCCTTGATTTCGCACGCATCGATCGCCTCGTCGAGAGAGGAACGCAGCTTGTTCTGGTAATCGACCACGGCACGGATGGGAGAGCCGGTCGTTCGCCCCCCACCGTGCGTCGCATGGGCCCCCTGATATGGTTTGAGCTTTCGCCCGTCGATCTCGTCCGGTATCATACGACCGGCAGCGTTGCGGATCATCTTCATGATCCCCCTCCTGATTGTTCGGTATCCTGTTCCAGCAGCCCGAGCGCCTCGGCGAGGCGGAGAATCTTACGGGCGCGCGTCTCGATCGGTGCATCTATCATCTTGCTCCCGAGGGTGGCGACACCGCTCCCCCGCTCACGGGCATCCTCTATCGCGGCGACGACCTTCCCTGCGTACTCGATGCGCTGCGGCGTCGGGGAGAATACGCGGTGGATCGGTTCGATCTGCCCGGGATGAATGACCCCTTTCCCCTCGAATCCGAGGGCCATCGCCTCCCTTGTGCTCTCCACGAGCCCTTCCTCGTCCCTGACATCGGAGAATACCGTGTCTATCGCCTGCACGCGGGCGGCCTTCGCGCCGAGCACGAGGAGGCTGCGGGCGACGAAGCTTTCGCGTCCCTCCTTGGTCCTCTCGACGCCGAGATCGGCGGTGAAATCCTCCGCCCCGAAGCAGAGCGCCACCACGCGCTCTGAGGCTGCGCCAATCTCATACGCGTTCAGGATACCCTTCGCCGTCTCGATGAGCGGCATGATGAGTATCTTGTGCTCGATCCCGTGCCGCTTCTCCTCCGCGGCGACGAGTTTCTCGACCTCGACGACATCCGAGGCCCCGTCACACTTCGGTATGAGGAGGGTGTCGGGACGCGCGGGTACGATCATCTCGATATCGGGTTTCCCGTATTCGGTCGAGAGCGGATTGATCCTGACGATCCGCTCGGCATCTCCGAAATCGATGCGGCATAAAGCGTTACGAACGAGCACACGCGCGGCGTCCTTATCGGCCGGCGCGACCGAATCCTCGAGATCGAGGATGACGCAGTCGGCGCCGAAGAGTCCCGCGTTGATCATGAGATCCGGGTTGTTACCCGGCAGGTAGAGGCGCGTCCGCCGCAGACGGTCCTTCCGGGGCGCACCGGGCGTGACCTTCGATTCGGGCAAATGCCCCGGCTCCGCGACATCGAACAGCCGCCGCGCGGCCGCCTCGACCCGCGCGCGTATCACATAATCGAGGGCGCCCCGATCCTTCGCCTCGAGTGCCGCGTTCTCTACCCCGAGCGCCTCGAGCGTCCCACGAAGCGCCGCTTCGATGTGGGCGCCGAACGTCCCCCCGACCGAGCTCGTGAACGAAACCGACAGCCCGCCACTCTTTTTCTTCTCGAGCCGGATGAATATATCACCCTTTTGCCCTTCTGTCCCTACGTGAATACCGGATACATCACTCATGGCCCACTTCCATTATCCTTTGAATTTGTTGGAGTTACGTTGAATATACCAATCCCTGTGTGAGATCCACCGTCCCGGTCGATTGTCCGCATTCCATCGACCCTCCATGCAAAACAACAGGCAAAACCTAACGCATTTATAGTGCGTTGTCAAAAGAGATAGTGCATTAAATCAAAAAAACCTGATATTTCCGCCTCGCCCAAAGGCTAGGGGTATTTCACAACACTCGCCTGCGCGGACGCTTCGCGCCGCACCGGCGAATTGCGGCTTCAGCGGACAGCAGCAAGCTGCCGCTGAGCCGCAATTAGATATTGAACAATGAACGGCGATCATTTACACTTCCCCCGTATTGATTTCCTTCGGGACGAAAACAACAAACAGCTTAAACAACAGAGCCTAGAGCACCCTTTCGCGTTGTTGCGTGGTTATCACTCGCAATAGCGAGAAATTTGCATTACAGAAAGGAGGTGATTCGTAATGGCAATGTACTGTAACAAGGATGATCCCTGGGAACCCCCGATCTGGCCGCCAAAGTACCCGATCCCGCGTCCGCCGCTGCCGGATGGCAGCGATTACCTGATGTAATCCGGTGATCGTGAGGCAGCCGGATGCGAGGATCGTCCGGCGACACTACCAAGGTTCATGCCTCATCAGTTGAAAGGGGCGGGGAGATCGATTCTCCCCGTCCCTGTTATGAGTTGGTGCGTCCCACACTTAACCGTCCAACTCCTTCATTTCATTATAGTGGAGGCCGTCGGGAGTGGACTATGGTGACATTTCCTGTTGCCGGTATTCCTCCCAATTCTGCTTGCAGTCTATCCGCCGCTGTGGCATACTGCCCGAACTATATTGATCGAAAAAGGGGGCCGGTCCATGGTCTGCCACGCCCGTAGGTGCGCCGCTCAAAACACCGCCCCGAATAAATCCCAGACCGCGAGGTGAACTCTATGACCAAACGAGTTGCAATCGTAGGCATCGGGGCGACCGGGTTCCGGCCCATCACGCCCGATGTCTCGTACCGCGAGCTGATCTTCGAGGCGGCGCGCAAGGCGTACACGGACGCCGGCCTGGAGCCCGACGAGATCAGCGGTTTTATCACGGCGACCGAAGACTTCCAGGAGGGTTACAGCATCGCCGATGAATACTGCCCGGACCAGATCGGCGCAGTCCTCAAGCCCACGCAGACCGTGCCGGGGGACTTCATACAGGCACTGGCGACCGGGTACATGATGATCATGACGGGCGCATTCAAAACGGTGGCGGTCGAGGCGCACAGCAAGGCGTCGAATGTGAAGAACGTCGGTGAGCTGATGGGATTCGCACTCGATCCCACCTACAACCGGCCGCTCCGCGAGACCCCGCACGCCGTGGCGGGCCTCGAGATGACGCGCTACATGTTCGAAACGTGCACCTCGTCGCTCACCTGCGCCGAGGTAGTCGCAAAGAACATGGGGAACGCGATGCATAATCCGTATGCCGCCTTCGGCGCCGAGATCGACGCCCAGGACGTGCTGAATTCAGAGCCGGTCTCGCTGCCGCTCCACCGCCTCGATATCGCACAGCACGCCGACGGCGCCGTGGTCGTCGTCCTCTCAGACGGAGAAACGGCGCGCGCGCTCACCGACGCGCCCATATGGGTCGAGGGGATCGGCTGGTGCTCGGATACACCGACCCTCGAAATGCGCGACTGGGGCGAGGCCGCCTACGCCGAGCTCGCCGCCGACATGGCCTACCGGATGGCGGGCGTCAGCAATCCGGCGGCGGAGATCGACTTCTTCGAGATATGCGATGAATACTCGTTCAAGGAGCTCCAGCACATGGAGGCCCTGAGGCTCTGCATGCCGGGAGAGGCGGCGCACCTCGTCGAGACGGGCGTGACCGCAATAACCGGCGAGCTTCCCGTGAATGTCTCCGGCGGCGCCCTCGGCGTTGGTCATCTCTTCGAGGCCTCCGGGGCGCACAAGATACTCGAGCTCGTCGAGCAGCTTCGCGGTGAGGCCGGCACGCGGCAGATTCCCGACGTCGAGGTCGGGCTCGCGCAGACATGGCGCGGCGTGCCCACCGCAACAGGGGCCGTCGCTATTCTTTCGAACATGTAGGAGGTCTCTTGCAATGGGATATAGAAAAGTGGCAATAGTGGGAGCCGGAATCACCAAATTCGTCCGGCGTGCGCAGGAGACGGGAAAAGAGCTCAGCTGGCAGGCCTCGAAGATGGCCCTCGACTCCTGTGAACTGACACTCGACCAGGTCGACTGCGTCACGCTCGGCACGGCTCCCGACGCCTTCGACGGCGTCCACATGAAGGGCGAATACCTCGCCGACGGCGCCGGGGCGTTCAGAAAACCGTTCATGCGGCACTACGTGGGGGGCGGCACCGGCGTCTTCAGCCCGATCCACGGCTGGTTCCACGTGGCGAGCGGCATGGCCGATATCTGCCTCGTCGTGGCCGAGGAGAAGATGTCGCCTTGCGTGCCTCACCCGCAGGGCGCATTCCTCACGATCTTCGATCACACCACCGAACAGCCACTCTGGCCGAACCTGATCTGGATATTCGCGCTCGAGATGAACCGGTACATGCAGACATACGGCATCTCCAAGGCGGACATCGCGCGTGTCTCGGTGAAGAACAAGAAGAACGCCCTCGATCACCCCTGCGCGCAGATCGCACAGGAAGTGACGGTGGAGGATGTGCTGAATTCCGAGACGCTCGCCTGGCCGGTGAACCGGCTCGACATCAGCCCCGCCTCGGACGGGGCCGCGGCGGTCATCCTCGCCAGCGAGCGGGTCGCGCGGCGCCTCACCGCCAAGCCGGTCTGGATAGACGGCATCGGATTCTCCATCGATACGGCTTACTGGGCCACGCGGGACCTCTGCTACCCGCGCTACGTCGAAACGGCGGCGCGGATGGCGTACGATATGGCCGGCATCAAGGAACCGGACAAGGAGATTCACGTGGCCGAGCCGTACGATCCGTTCGATTACAAGGAACTTCACCACATGGAGGGCCTCATGCTCTGCCCGCGCGGGGAGGCGGCGCGCCTCACCGCCGACGGGGTCACATCTCGTGACGGGAACCTCCCGATCTGCCCCTCCGGGGGTGCGCTCGGCGTCGGCAACCCGATCGCCGCGACCGGCCTCATGAAGATCATCGAGATCTTCCTCCAGCTGCGCGGTGAAGCGGGCAAGCGGCAGATACCGGGAAATCCCCGTTGCGGCCTCGCCCAGGCGTGGGGAGACCTGATGCAGATGGGAACGGTCGTTGTGATGAGAAATTGAAAGCGTTCACCACCGGTGTGCCGGCGGTGATGCGAGGATAGAGTGATGAGAGAGCTCGTAACAAACATGCCAAGGAGATCGGACAATGAAGCTTGAAGATTACGAACTCGGGGGAACCGCGCTCCGCTCGGCCGATATAAAGCGGGGTAAGGTGCTCACGACGAAGTTCAAGCCGAACCTCGCTTATGCGTGGGATAATGGCGTCGCGATCGGCCGGTACCTCGCGGAACTCAAGAGCGGCCGCATTGTCGCCCGCACCTGCTACAAGTGCCGACGCATCATGATCCCGCCGCGGATGTTCTGTGAACTGTGCTTCCGTCCCACCGACGAGTGGGTGTTCCTCAAGGATACCGGCACGATCAATACCTACAGCATCGTGCACGTCAACTGGGACGCCTCGCGCAGGGGACCGGACGAACCGCCGCTCATACCAGCCGTGATCGAGATCGACGGGGCCTCAAAGGGTATGGGGATCATGCACATGCTCGGCGAGGTCGACCCGAAGGACGTCTCTATCGGGATGAAGGTGAAGGCCGTATGGAAACCCGAGGATGAACGCACCGGCGCGATCACCGACATTCTCTACTTCAAACCGCTCCGCGCCAGGACGAAGGCCACTCGCGCCAAAGCGAAGCCGAAACGCGGCGGCGCGCGGCGCAAGCGCTGATGGAACGGCAGAGAGAGGGAGAACGACAATGGCAATAACCGAGAAGATCACGAATACGACGAAACCGACGTACTGGAAAGGGCGCATACCCGTCGATTACGTCTACACCTACGGCCACGCCGGCGAGAAGTTCTTCAGGGCCGTCAAGGACAAGGGGACCTTCCTCGGCACGCACTGCGCGAGCTGCGACGTCACGTATGTGCCTCCCAAGATCTACTGCGAGCGATGCTTCGCGAAGCTCGAGAAGTATATCGACGTCGGGACGGTGGGATTTGTCGAGAGCTTCACCGTGTCGTTCAAGAATATGGACGGTTCGGACAAGGAGCGCCCGCGGATACTCGCTATGATCAAGATCGCGGACACGGACGGCGGGCTGATCCACTACATCGAGGGGATCGCGCTGGACGATATCGCGCTGGGGATACCCGTCGAGGCGATATTCAAGCCGAAGGGCAAGCGCACCGGCGGGATCGAGGATATCGTGGGATTCGGTCCGTTGAAAAAGGGCCGCAAGCGCTGAACGGACGTGCTGCTGCTGCGGCCGGTAGTGTCCCAGCGAACAGCGACGGCCGCGATGCATACCTGCTAGCGGTAACGCATGCACATTCTGATCGAGTGATCCGTCGACGGAGCGGATCAGTGATTAAAAAACGAAGGGTGAGCGCCGACCACTCACCCTTCGTGCATTCCCGAAGGAGGTTTTTTCTTCGATCATGCTGCTCAGGCCACCTTCGGCTCACTCAACCGAACCTTGCCGAGCCATTTCTTAGCGTTGGGGGGAATTCCCAGTCTAAAAAACCGCGGGCTCAACTAAAGATTCATTACTAGTTAGCATACAAGATTCGTGCCAGAAAAATCACTTATAAAACGGGGAAATGATACAGATCGATATCTTCATGCACGCTTTGTGGATAATATTAATAACTTATTGATTATAAATAATATGAATGGCTACCCGCAATGTTTATAAATAGCGTAGAATGACGTAATATGTCTTAATTAACGGAAGTTGGACACAACGGTGGTTAGTTAAATATTTTAACGAATCGCGTGGATGAGTAAAATTTTTTTACTCCACTTTGACGATATGGATCGTGTTGGTTGGCTCCTTCTCCCTCGTGGGAATGCCGGCCGTGAGGACCATCCGTCCGGTGTATCCGGCTTCCAGGAGTTTTTCCCTCACGGTGGCGAAAATCGTCTCCGTCTCATCGATACGGTCGACGCGGACCGCGGTGATGCCCCAGACGAGAGCCATATATCGAACAACCTGCTGAACATCGGTCAGGGCAAGAATAGGGACGGAAGGGCGGTGGCTCGACATCAGACGGGCCGTCGTGCCAGTGTGCGTAAGGCATGCGATCGCCGTGGCCCCCGTCTCCTCGGCCACTTTCACCGCCCCCGCGCAGACGGCATCGGTGAGCCGGACGGCTTCGCTCCATCCCCGGGGCCTGAGGGATGGAAGGTCCGTGCGCCGGCATGGCGAGTCGGCGGCATTCGTGTCGGAGCGCTCACCCACGAACTCCTCGGCGTGCTCGATGATGCGCCGCATCATCCGCACCGTCCCCACGGGATAATCGCCGACCGCCGTCTCCGCCGAGAGCATCACCGCATCGGTGCCGTCGATCACCGCGTTCGCCACATCGCTCGCCTCCGCGCGCGTCGGCCGTTCTGAGGAAGTCATCGACTCGAGCATCTGCGTCGCGGTAATGACCGGCTTCCCCCGACCCAGACACTCGACGATGATCGACTTCTGGACGATGGGGACCTCCTCGGGCGCTATCTCGACACCGAGATCGCCCCGCGCGATCATCAGCGCATCGGCCGCATCGATAATCCGGTCGAGCTCGCGGAGCGCTTCCCGCTTCTCGATCTTCGCCACAATCCGGGCCTCCGATCCCGTCTCACGGACAAGCTGCTTGACCGCCGTGACCTCCGCGGCGCTGCGCACGAATGATAGTGCGATGTAATCCATGCCGAGTTCGAGACCGAATGCGAGATCGTCACGATCCTCCGCGGTCAAGGCGGGCGTGCTGATACTGACGCCGGGGAGGTTCACGCCCTTGTTCGATGTGAGCGTACCGCCGTGCATGACGCGACAGTGCACCTTGTCCCCGGAAATCCGCTTTACCTCGAGATGGATGGTTCCGTCGGCGAGGTAGATGCTGTCACCGGGAGACACTTCCGCCGGCAGCGCGGGATAGGTAACATGGATCAACCGTGCTTCACCGGGGACATCCCGGGGCGTAAGCGTCAGAATCTCATCCTCGGCGAGGTGTATCTCTCCATCTGCGATTGCGCCGATCCGTATCTTCGGACCGCGCAGATCCTGCATGATCGCCACCGAATCGCTGATGCGCCGGATTGTCTCAAACACCGCACGGTGCTCCTCCCGCGCGCCGTGCGAGAAGTTGATGCGGGCGACATCCATGCCGGCCTCGATGAGCCCCTTCAACACCGGCTCACCGCGAGACGCGGGACCGATCGTGCAGACGATCTTTGCTCTTTTCACGCTTCGCCTCCACATCCGTTACGAGTGTGCGGCAACCGCCGTTCAGATGCGCCGCCGGCCGGGAGGCGCATCGCCATTGATTGTAAGCCTCGCATTTCGAAATGAAAAGGAGTTTCAGGCGCCTCACCATTTGCATTTCGTGACGCGATGTGCTATCACTCGGAAACCCGGCCACGGCAATCGAACGAAGCCCGAAAGGAGGGACCGGTCACCGCGCCGGCGGGAGGACATTCCGAAATGAGAGACCACGGGGAGAATCCCGTTGAAACGAAGAATCCTGCACCTCATCTATTCATTGTACCGCGGTGGCGCCGAGCGCGTCATCGAGTCGCATCTCACACTCTCCCGGGGCGGGGATTACGAATTCGTCGTCTGCTCGCTGACCGGCGGGGGCGATCTGATCGGGCGTCTCGAAGAGATGGGCGCTCCCGTGCACCTTCTCGACAAACGGAAGAGGGGCAACCTCGGTGTAATCCCGCGGATCATCGGTCTCGTGCGGCGGGAGCGGATAGACCTCCTCCACCTGCATAACGCGTCGGCGGCGCTTTGGGGGACCATGGCCGCGCAGCTCGGCGGCCTCGGGGTTCCCATCGTGAGGACCGAACACCGGCCGTTTCTTCCCGATGCCCTCAGGGTGATCTACCGCCTCCTGTACCCCTCGCTGACGAAACGGGCGCGCAGGATTATCTGCGTGTGTGATGCGGTCAGGGATTCATTCGCCGACCGCTTCCCCACACTGGCGGACCGATTCGTTACGGTACACAACGGTATACGTCTCGAGCCGTTCGAAGACCCGCCGCCGAAGGACCGATGCCGCAAGATGTTCAAACTACCCAACGGCGTCCATCTCGTCGGAACGGTCGGCCGCCTCGTTCCGGTGAAGAACCATCTCGGACTCGTCACCGCCTTTGGCGAGATCAAGAAGCGTGTGCCGGATGCCCATCTCGCGATCGTCGGGGAAGGAAACCTGAAGGATATCATCGTCACGCACGCCGGCGACCTCGGTATCGCCGATGCGGTATCGATCCTGCCGGTAACATCCGATATCGCGCTATTCTACCGGGGCCTCGATCTCTTCGTCCTGCCCTCGCACTCCGAGGGACTGCCGCTGACGCTGCTCGAGGCGCTTGCGGCGGGGCTCCCGGCAGTGGCGACCGACGTGGGCGGCATCGCCGAAATCATCACGGATGGCGTGAACGGGCTCCTCGTTCCCGCTACCGGCGGCGCCGGCCTGGCCGAGAAGTCGATCGGCCTGCTGCTCGACAGGGAGAGAGCGTCCGCGATGGGGGCGGCGGGACATGAAACCGTCCGCCGGCGTTTCACCGCCGCGCGAATGGTCGAGGGGATCGAGCGCGTCTATGAAGAGGTGCTGGGGGGAACAGGGGGCTGAGCGGGCGGAAAAACCCCTGCTTCTCCTGTCGAGGAGCGGGTGAATATGATACGTTTACCTCATTATGGATACACGGATACTTGGAAAGACGGATATG
>CBFCXB010000057.1:0-9892 GCA_965601905.1 uncultured bacterium
GTGATCATAATCGCGGTGGGCGGCTCGGTCAACATCGATTGCGAAGGGTGGGAGAACGAAAATCACAGTGCAATAAATTACTACAATACGGGAGACGGATTCAATATTCTCAGCGGTTTCATCATCACCGGCGTTTATCCCGGACCGGGGACGTATTGCAGCAACGCACGTCTGAATATCGATAACTGTAGTTACACCGGTAATTTGCTAATGGGCAACTTCTGCGTTAGTGTAGAGGGGACATCACGGGTGATAATGGAAAACTCCTCGATAACAGGCAACGACAACTGGGTCAGCGACACATCGGGACCTGGGATATTCTCTTCCGCATACCTGGAATTGAGAAATTGCCTGATAAGCGGCAACATAGGCGATTCGGGGTCAGCCATTAGCGTTGCAGGAGATACTTGTGTGATAATCGATTCGCACATTCAGAACAATGATTCATCCTACGAAGCGATACGGATCCAGTCGAGTCCCTATACATACATATCAAACACGACGATATATGAAAACAAAGGCATTTTAATAGGCGAAAGCGAAGTTTTCATATATAATTCGCTCCTGCGCGCCAATGGCGGAAGGATGCTTGGTTACGGTCCTGCCATCGAACTGCACTATGCCACTTTAAATCTTGAATCGGTAACGCATACCGGAAACCGTTACTTATGGTTATCCGAATCCTCGGTTTCAGCTACGCAGAGCGTATTCCACGGCACTCCAATCGGCGAAATGGGAACCTGGATATACATCGCCAGTGGTTCAGCCGAATTATCCTGTTGCGACGTGCACGGCAACGAGGGAGGTGATTGGGTCAATGGCATAGCCGGGCAGGATTCCCTGCCGCATAACTTCTCGGCCGATCCGTTGTTCTGCGATGCCGGCGCCGGGATCTTCACCCTTCATTCAGCTTCTCCCTGTCTGCCGTGGAACCATCCGAACGGCTGTGACTGCGGATTGATCGGTGCGGAGGGGCTCGGTTGCCCAGAGGAGGCGCCATACATCTCGGGCATAGTAGACGTCCTCAATGATCAGGGGCGTCAGGTGAGCATCAGCTGGTATCGGAGCGCCTGCGACAGCATGGGGAGCGCGGAGCCCGTCCTGAGCTACGAGGTCTATCGGCGGATCGACGATCTACCGGTTTGCACCGGCGTGAGCGAGCCGACGCCTGCGAACGGGCGAGGCGCCGATGCAGCGCTTGCATACCCGCCCGGCGACTGGCACTACCTCTTCGACGTCCCCGCGCACGGGGAAGACGTCTACCATGTCGTGGCGCCGACGCTGGAGGATTCGTGCGTGTACAACGATTCGACGGTGACGGGCGAGCCGCTCTATTACTCGACCTTCTTCATAAGGGCCTCGACTGCCGTGCCGACGACCTATTTCGACTCGGGCGTCGACAGCGGGTACTCGGTGGACAATCTCTCCCCGGCCCCTCCGGCGGGGCTCATGATGACCGACGGGACGCTGCTGCAATGGAACGACAACGAGGAGCCGGATTTCGCACATTACCGGGTCTACGCCAAGGAGCATCTGGACACCACCTCGTACTACCTGGCTGACATCACCTCGCTGTCCGAGTTCGATGTGGCCGCTTCGATCGCCGAGGGGTATCACCATTGGGGCGTCACATCGTGCGATTACAACGGGAACGAGAGCGCGGCGAGCGAGATTGCATGGCTGCCGACGGGGAACGATCCGGAGACGCCCCGGGCGTACGCGTTGGAGCAGAACTATCCCAATCCGTTCAATCCGACGACGACGATACGATTCGTGATACCGGAGAGAACGGCGGTTAGGGTCGCGGTATACGACATCGAGGGACGGCTGGTGGCCGTACTGTTGGATAGAGAGATGGATCGCGGCGCCGCCTCGGTCGTGTGGAACGGGATGGATACGGAGGGCAGAAAGGCCGCATCCGGCGTCTACTTCTACCGCCTGGAGACGCCGCGGTTCACGGAGTCGAGAAAGATGCTCCTGCTGCGGTAGGACGTGTCTCTATAGGGTAAATAGGGTTCTCGAAAGGCCCGGTTGTTGAGTTTATAAAAAACTTGATTCCCGAGTGGAAAACCTGCGTGAGGTTACGATTGGCCCCTGTCGCCGGAGGGAGATCAAGACATCGGGAACACATCTGTAATCGGTATCGGCACTCCCCCTGATACAAACAATTGGAAAAAGCGGGGGATTTTCACCGCATACGAATCGATGGATCGTTAAGCAGCACAACTCATTGCAGGAAAACAAGTTAAATTTCTGAGATAAATAGCTTGACCACCGCCTCAAATGCTACTATTTTGTCTATAATGTTAGAGGCAGGGGCGGGAAGAAGGACTGAAGTAAAAACGTCCAGAATCATTCACAGCGATTCTGTTCCCCCTATCGCTGTCGGAAACCCTGGTACAAAAAATGCACTCCTGGACTTCAGAATCAAATCTGGAGGTCCAATGATGACGATTTCATTACGGAACGTAATGCGGACATTTGTCTGCTTTTTTATATTTTTAATAATAACAACGGGTAATTTACAAGCGGGAACAATCTACCTTGCTCCGTGGGGCAACGACGCCACGGGTGACGGGACATATCAGTATCCGTACATGACGCTTTCCGAGACAGGCAAGCACGCCGGTCCCGGGGACACGATAGTCGTACGCGGCGGCGTGTATCCCCAGGAGCAGAAATACATCGGATTAAATTATGTTTTCAGGGGTACCCCCGATAACTATATCGTCGTCATGGGAGACCCGGACGACATCGCCGCCGGCAACAAGGCGATCTTCGACGCAGACGTCGGTGACGGCCATCATGCCTCCGCCGTCAGCATGACCGCGTGCTACTCGAACCCGCCGCGCGCCGATTATGACATAGCTTACATCAAGATCCTCAATCTCGTATTCAGGAACGGACACACGATGGGTTTGAATATCGATGACGGCGGCACGTGGTCGAGAGAGAATCCGGCGCACCATATCGTGATAGAAAGCTGCGAATTTTACGACTGCGACCCGACGCACTCGCAGGGATCGGGTTTGAAGCTCGCCGGCGTCGACACCTTCGTCGTGAGAAATTGCACCTTCAAACGGTGCGGTCACAACGGCATCGATTTGGTCGGATGCCACGAGGGGCTGGTCACCCAATGCGTATTCATGGACAACCTGGCCGTCGATGGTAATGACGGCCTCGGCGTGCAGTGCAAGGGCGGCTCCCGGAACGTTATTATCGAAAGGAATATCTTCAAGGACCTCTACCTTTACGGCGTCTCGCTGGGACAGGCCTCCGGTCTTGATTACTTCAGACCTCCTCCCGGGGAGCAAGACGGCGACGGACAGATCATCGATTACGAGGCGAAAAACTGCAACGCATACAGAAACATATTCATAAACGTCGGCTATCCCATCGTCTTCTCGCGATCGCGGAACTGCAAGGCGTACCAGAACACGATCTACGTCCCCATCAGCAACTCCGACAGGGCCCGCGGTGTCGGTGGAACGGCGTTCATGGTTCTTTTCCGTCATGACACATGGCCCGACATGATCGGTTCGGTGCCCGTGACGCACGTCCGCAACGCGGAGGTCAAGAACAATATATTCTACTTCGGCACTCCCTACGGAAACAGACCGGTTTCTTTCACCACCGCCACCCCCGCGTGGAGCGACGAGCCCGAAACGATCGTCATGTCGAACAATCTCTGGTACTGCCACGACAATGAATCGGAATCCATGCCCGACTGGGATTTCATGGAAAACAACCAATGGGGTGCACCGTCCCACTCCGGCAACATTGTCGGTGATCCGTACTTCATCAACACCCAGCCTGTCTGGGACACCGATTTCGAGCTTTCCGAGGGAACGCCCGCAAAGTGGATGGGCTTGATCCTCGACGAGATATCGAAAGACTACTTCGACCGGGATTACAACGTTCCCCCGACAATCGGCGCACTCGAGCTATATGTAAATAGTTCCGCACCCGCGGCACCAACATCCGTAATGATATGGCCAAAGTGATCACTACAACCACGAGATCATTCCGTTCACACGGACCCCACCACGAACGAACTGCCTCTCCAGCCCTCGCTGGCAAGTTACTTGCGATACAATCCACCGGCTGGTACAGGATGTTCAATTCCCAGAATTCGTTGCCTGCCCCCGACGGAGGCATGCAGCATGACACGATTCGACCGGCAACGAAAGGTCACTATGAGGAAGCTCCTCGAAATGGATAATCGAACCGTGATGGGAAAAGGGCACAGTAAACTTTATCGAATTTGCAATTCGATTCGTGCAAATTTGAAAATAGAGACAGCCGGAAGCCAGAGTCCATTGGACAGTTTTAATGCGTCAACCAGTGGGGAGATGGATCATGTCTAAAACAACTAAAACAGTATCGCTGATCTTCCTCATCATCATCTGTTCCGGGCAGCTCCTTGCGCAAGAGACGACGGACTACCTCATACGCTGGGCGCCCAGCCCGGAGCCGGACGTTGTCGGGTACATAATCTTCCGCTCTCCCGACCTTTCGCCCGGCGAGGCGATCGACAGCGTCGCAGTATCGGTAACAAGCTACCTCGATACCGGCCTCGACAAGGGCGTCAGGTACTATTACCGTGTCGTTGCCAAAAACGATGCCGGTGAGCACAGTGGGTATTCGAATCCCGTATCGGGTACCACGATCGCCCAGGACGCCGATCCGCAAACGCACAACCTCTGCCGTATAGAAGATATAATCACCATCGGCAGCGGAGCGTACGAGATCGACTGGAGCACCGTGAGCAGCACTATTGGGCTCATACAGTACGGTCTATCGAACGAGGCCTTGGACTCGATATCGAGTTGGGACGAAAACTACGCGATGGCCCACACATCGACGATCGACGATCTGCTGATGCCGAGCACCTATTACATACGGGCCATCTCCTACGATGGCGAAAACAACATGATCGTCTCGGCACTGGACACCTTCTCGGTGACGAATGAAGAACCGAATCCACCGACCGCCCCGCAGCTGAGCATCTACCCCGTTCCGTACAATCCGGGTATGGGCACGATGTTCCTGAACAACCTCCCGGAGGGCGGCTCAGTGACGGTCTATAGCGAAAGCGGCCAGGAGGTCTGGCAACATGACGTCGGAACGGAGACCTCGATCACGTGGGACGGAACCAACACGCAAGGAAATCCCGTCATGAGCGGCGTGTATTACGTCCTCGTCAGGGACTCCGCAGGCAGTGTCGTCGTTAGGCGCCCCGTAATGATCGTACATTAACCGGTGATGATTAATATGAAGCGAGCGGAACGCATACATCTAATCGGAATGATACTCGCCGGTGCGCTGGCGCTGATGCCGGCGGTAGCAGGGGCGGCCGAGGGTGCCGGGAGCACCGGCGCGAGCTATCTCCTGCATCCGGTGGGATCGAAATCGATCGCCATGGGTGAGGTTAAATCGGCCCTTCTGGGAGATCCGTTCAGCTGGCTATCGAACCCGGCCACTCTGAACGGCATGGACGGCCACGGACTCGGCCTCTTTCACGCCGAGTGGATCATCGACACCAGGTACGACAACGTATCGTACACGTACCGGCTCAACGACAAGGTCATATTCGGCGGGGGTTTCCTCTTCACGTACCGCCCGGACATCCAGGGATACGACGAATCGGGCATTGAGACGATGGAACTCAAGAGCAACAACTACCAGGTCGTGCTCGGGATCGGATTCGCTCCGATCGATAACCTCATGACCGGCGTCAACATAAAATATTTCAAGGAAAAGCTGGACGAGTCAACCGCCGGCGGAGTGGGTGTCGATCTCGGCTGCCTCTACCAAGTCGACAGGACCGGGACGACGTTCGGAATCGCCGTTCAGAACCTCGGCCGGGACATCAGCTTCAACGATCTCGACGAGCCCCTGCCGCTGACATTTCGGGGTGGGGCCTCGCAAACCGTCATCCCGAAAGAGGGCATCGTCGCCGTATCGGCCGCATTCGATCTGGTCAAACCGCGCTTCGAGGATCTATACGTGGGGGCCGGCGTCGAACTCGAAATGTACGATATCATGGCGGTCCGCATCGGATACTGCGGACAGGAATCGAGGCCGGGGAGCGGTTTCTCCCTGGGGGGCGGTATCACGGTAAGAGAAACGCTTACTATCGATTACGCCTGGACACCGTACGGCGATCTGGGCAATTTCCATCATATATCGATCTTCTTCGGCGTACCGAAGAAAGAGGCCGAGCACCAATCACTTCTCCACAACCTACCAGATCAGTCGGCACATGCAGGTGAACCACGGTAATTTCGCCGCACCCGCAGCGTCAACTGGTCCTATTCTTGCAATTACATTAAATTACCAAACAGATTCACCGCGCGTGCGTGGAGTATATACGTGGACATCAATCAAGAAATCAGGCAGTTCATACAGAACAACTTCCTTTTCGGGACCTGCGAGCAGGAATTCGACGACGACGATTCGTTCATGGAAAACGGGATCATCGACTCGACGGGCGTCCTCGAGCTGGTTTCCTTCGTGGAGGAGCGTTTCGGTGTCGAGGTCCAGGACGACGAGTTGATTCCCGACAATCTCGATTCCGTGAACAAACTGACCGAATACGTCACGAGAAAGATCGGCGCCGGCAGCAGCCGGTAGGCCGCGGAACGTCCGATTGATCCACCCCTTCCCGGCAGAACGTATGTTGGTTCATGAATTCCTCGAGACAACCACCGGAAAACACCCGGACAAAATCGCCATCGTCGCGGGCGCCCGCCGATTGACGTACCGGGAGATCGACGGCGACGCGAACCGTCTCGCGCATGCGCTGGCGCGCACAGGCGTTCGGAAGGGCGATCGCGTCATAGTTTTCCTCGACAACTCACCAGAGGCGGTCGTATCGATATTCGGCATTCTCAAGGCTGACGCTGTTTTCATCGTCGTCAACCCGACAACGAAGGCGGAAAAGCTCGCTTACATCGTCGACAACTGCCGCGCATGCGCGCTCATCACGCACCGCAACAAATGGAATATCGTGCAGGAAACAGTGTCCAGCGTTCAATCGCTCGCGTCCGTAATACTCCACGGTGAGAAAAAGGAAGACGACACCAGAACATCGAGACGCGTGCGAACGGTCGGGTGGAACGACAGCCTCGACGAGTGCCCCGCATCCCCTCCCCCGAGAACGGCAATAGATATCGACCTCGCCGCCCTGATATACACGTCCGGCACGACGGGCAATCCGAAAGGAGTCATGCTGACGCACCGTAACATGGTATCGGCGTCGACTTCGATCACGACCTACCTCGAAAACGTCGAGAGCGACATCATTCTCGACGTGCTGCCGCTCTCGTTCGACTACGGACTTTACCAGGTCATCATGTCCGCGCAATTCGGCGGGACGGTCGTTCTCGAGAAAAGTTTCCTGTACCCCTACACTGTCATCCAGCTCCTGAAGCGCGAGTGCGTCACCGGGTTGCCCATCGTCCCGACGATTGCGGCGATTCTACTTCAGATGACCGATCTGAAGAATGATCGGTTCGAACACCTGCGCTACATTACAAATACCGCCGCCGCCCTTCCGGTGAACCATATCAGAGGTCTCCAGGAAACGTTCCCCAAGGCGAAGATCTATTCGATGTACGGTCTGACAGAATGCAAACGGGTCTCGTACCTGCCGCCTGAAGAGCTCGAGCGGCGCCCTACATCGATCGGAAAAGGGATGCCGAACGAGCAGGTTTACCTCGTGGACGAGCAGGGGCTAACGATCACGGAACCGGGAGTGATCGGGGAACTCGTCGTCAGGGGCGCGAACGTCATGAAGGGGTACTGGGAGCTGCCGGACGAAACGGATCGCATGCTTCGGCCCGGCCCCTTTCCCTGGGAGAAGGTGCTCCACACCGGGGATCTCTTCACGATGGACGCGGAGGGATTTCTCTACTTCGTGTCGCGTAAGGATGACATCATCAAAAGCCGGGGCGAGAAGGTCAGCCCCCGCGAGGTGGAAAACGCCCTGTACGAGCTGCCGGGTATCGCCGAGGCGGCGGTTGTCGGAATTCCCGATTCCTTACTCGGAGAAGCGATAAAGGCGTATGTCGTATTACAGCAGGGAGTAACCCTCACCGACGATGACATCATCGCCCACTGCAAGAGCAGGCTTGAGGACTTTATGGTTCCGAAAATCATTGAATTCAGAGCCTCGTTGCGTAAAACTTCGTCAGGGAAGATATCGAAACTGGATCTGTGAGACGCCGTGCACACCCGGAAGGTGTGTCTATTCGTCGAGGAATCGAGGCGCGGGGCGCACAAGCGCGGCCCACAACCACGGCGGCGCGAATACGGAGTGATACAAATGGATTTCAGCAGGGACATTCTAAAGATCGATCCGGAAACGGTATGCCTTCACATCGAAAGGTTCATTAGAGACACGGTGAAACACGTTTACCATGGCAAGGGGATCGTGGTGGGCTTAAGCGGCGGCGTGGATTCGGCGGTTGCCGCCGCCCTGTCGGTCAGAGCGGTCGGCGCGGATCGGGTGTACACCGTGCTGCTGCCGGAGCGGGATTCCAATCCGGTGAGCCGGAAATACGGATGCATGATGGCGGATGTGATCGGCGTCCAATGCGACGAGGTGGAATTGACTCCTGTTCTCGAGCGATTCGGCGTGTACAAAAAACGCGACCGGATCGTCAAACACATTTTTCCCGAAATCGACGAACCATACAAGTTCCGGCTCGTGCTGCCGCAGAATCTCCTGGAACGGGATCGCCTGAACGTTTATCACATCGAGGTGCTTCGCGAGGACGGCTCGGTGTTAAAAAAGAGACTCCCCTACATCGACTATTTGGAAGTGATGGCCGCGAACGACATCAAGCAGCGGGCAAGGATGACCCAGCTCCATTATGAGGCCGAGAAGCGCAACTACATCGTGTGCGGAACGACCAACTATTCCGAAATGGTGCAGGGATTCTTCGTGAAATACGGGGACGGCGGCGTCGACATCGAACCGATCGCCATGCTGTACAAGAACCAGGTATACCAGCTCGCTCGATACCTCGGCGTTCCCGAAGAGATTATCAAACGTACACCCAGTCCCGATACGTACAGCTTCGAGGTGAGCGACCAGGATTTCTACTTCTGCATGCCGTATGATCTCGTCGATCACCTCATCTACGCCCTCGAAAACGACGTGCCACGGGAGCGAGCCGCGGAAGTGCTCAGCCTCGAGCCGGAACAGGTTGAACGGGCGTGGAAGGACCTGTCGCACCGGCGTGAGATGACGGAGCATCTGCGCCGGATTCCACCATCTCCGGAGATAACGTGGTGACCGGGACTGTTGTGTGCCACCGCATACGTGCCCCACGCGACGGTACGGTGCGAATGCAAAGGATAAACATAACATGAAAAGATGCTCGCGATGTGTGCTGCCCGAGACCTTTCCCGGGATCGAATTCGACGACGACGGTGTATGCACGGTGTGCAGAAACACCAGAAGCCGGGAGCGGCTCGACGCGGCCAAGAAAAAGTATCGTAAACGGTTCGAGAAACTTCTCGTGGAGCGACGGGGAGATGGGGTGTACGACTGCCTCATGGCGTACAGCGGCGGCAAGGATTCGACGTACACGATGCTTGTTCTCAAGGAGCAATACGGCCTGTCCATCCTTGCACTTACTTTTGACAACGGGTTCGTGTCCCCCGCCGCAATGGACAATATGCGGAGTGTTGCGGAGACCTTGAGTATCGATCTTATGATTTTCAAGCCGAGATTCGACCTTCTGAAGAAAATTTTCCGCAGGGCGGTCGACTCCGACATGTACTCGAGAAAAACGCTCGAACGCGCGAGCACGATCTGTACGAGCTGCATGGGGATCATCAAATTCGTCACACTCCGCATAGCCATCGAAAGCGGCATCCC
>CBFCXB010000058.1:0-9880 GCA_965601905.1 uncultured bacterium
ATTACTTTTATCTGTATTATAAACCGAAAATGGAACTTGCGGAGATCGGTTGAGAACCGGGAGCGACATGGGGCGACTTGCGGCTCAGCGGCAGCTCGCAGCTGGCTGCTGCAGCCGCAATTCGCCAGCGCGGTGCGTAGCGTCCGCGCAGGCGAATGATGTACTTCTCGGGGATCGATCGTGGGCGGCGGTTCGAATAGGGGGCGTACGCGTGCTGTCGAGAGATGAGGCGATTCGACTCGTCAACGAGCATCTCACGAAAGGGAATCTGGTCAAGCATGTACTCGCCGTCGAGGCGATCATGCGGGTTCTGGCACGGAGATTCGGGCAGGACGAGGAGGTATGGGGACTCGCCGGGCTCCTGCACGATCTCGATTACGAGCAGACCAGTAACGCTCCCGACCGGCACGGCCGTGTAACGGTGGAGATTCTCGGGGCATACGATCTACCCGATGAGGTGCTGAATGCGGTGCTCGCCCATGTAGGGCATGTAGAACGTACCTCCTTGCTGGACAAGGCGATATACTGTGTCGATCCGGTAACTGGCTTGATTGTTGCATCAGCCTTGATGCATCCGACGAAGAGCCTGTCCGGCTTGGACGGGGCCTTCGTGGGAAAACGCTTCAAGGAAAAGCGGTTTGCAGCGGGTGCAAGCCGTGAGGCCATTGCATGTTGTCGCGATCTAGGCCTCGAATTGCACGAGTTCTTAAAGATTTCAATCGATGCAATGCGCGCCATCTCGCGGGAACTGGGGCTTTAGAAATGCACGATCTCGTATAATACCGCAAGGAGTCACGGTATGATCGTAACATGCGACGGATGCCAGACCAAGTACCTTCTGGGGGATGACAAGGTGCCTGAGACAGGGATCAGGGTGCGGTGCCCGAAGTGCAGGTACGTTTGGAGATTAATGCCGGAGCTCGCCGAATCGATCATCGAGGTACACTCGAGTATGTACTCGTCGGAGGAGGTCCACGTCGAAGAGCCGCCCCGGAGTGGATGGGCTTCAATGGAGCAGCCGAGGACCGCCGTCATGCCGGGGGGACCGGAAGAAGCGCTCGACGAGGAGATCGAGGTACCGAAGGAAGAACCTGTAGCCCGCGAGCAGGTATCGGATGATTCCGAGATCCGCAAGAAGAAGGAGCGGGCGCGGCGGTTGGCCCGGGTATTCGCGAGCGACATACTCGAGTACAACCGGGAGAAGCGGGACCAGGGGCTCGCCAGCGGCGATCTGATGACCGTACTGGGCTCCGAGATCAAGAAAGCCTGGGAGGCGTATAAGCAGAAGGTTGGTCCGGAGTTGGTCGAGTCGAGCAACTACTTTCGCGATGCCCTGAACGACATTCTCGCCGACGGACAAAACATTTTCTAGTGTAAGGCGTGGAAAGAAGTGCGCTGCATATCCTGAACCTCCAGCCGGAGTTGCACCGGGATTTTTTTCGACATGTGCGGCTCCCGGAAGATATTACGGTCAAACGGTACACATCGTACAAGCGATTCCTCAAAGGTATAGAGGCTGAACAGATTCCCGCCCCGCGGATTCTTCTCTTCATTCCGATTGATACGTGGGATATCGCGAAGACGCGTGAGATCCGGCTCGCACAGCTCGATGCGCCGATCTATATCGCCGCGGAACGGTTCAGCGAAAAGAATTATCTCTCCTACCTCACGCTCGGTATAAACGGAATGTTTCAACCACCATTCGGCCCCGTCGACCTCAAGCGGATCGTTAACGGGCGCGAGATGGAGGGAATACCCTTCCCGAGAAACACGGAGTTGATACGGGAGGGGCAAGTCCGGCTCGATTTTCTCGTGCCGAGCAAGCTCTCCCGCATCGTCGGCGTCAATCGGCTCGTCTCCTTTCTTACCACCGAGTTCGGATTTCCCTGTGAGGATTGCACGGTCAACCTTCCCCTCGTCATGGATGAAGCCCTCAGCAATGCGATCATCCACGGTAACAAACGCAACGAGAATCTCAAGGTTCACGTGCGAATCTACATCAGTTCCCGGCGGATCGTGATACAGGTAGAGGATCAGGGAAAAGGATTTCCAACGGACGCGATCGACGATCCGACTCAGCGCAAGAATATCTACAAGGGTTCCGGCAGGGGGATATTTCTCGTCAAGGAACTGATGGACAACGTCCGCTTCGAGAAGGGTGGAAGGGTCATCGAGATGGAAAAGATCAATCCCTTCGGCGCGGAGGAGCCAAACGCCGACGGTTCATGATTCACCAGATAGATGAATAACTCGCTGCGGTGAGCCCGGGGCCGGTGCCTCTCAGGATTCGCCCCACTTTTCCTGGGAGATCTTGTCAAGCAATCGGTCGATCTGGCGGCGGATCCGTGCGTTTTGATCCGGTTCGAACAGCACCTTTTTCACACGTCCCTGAGCGTCTTTCTTGACGTAGCGGAGCGCTTTTATGTGTTCGATCGGGATGAGGATATCCTTGCTGACACGCACCTCGATACCCCTGTCGTCGAGGTTCGTGTTTGGCGAGTTGAACGGATGCATTCCCATGCCCCAACCGTGGACAAACATGCTGCATATCACGGCTCGGAAGGTGTTCTGACGCTGCACGGAATCCAGATCGAAGGTTTCCGTGAACCGCTCCATGATACCGTCTATGACTGTTCGTAGTCTCTCCAGTACCTCGGGACTGGGATCGATATTGAGTAATCGATTGAAAACCTCTCTAAGTATTCTTTCAGTGATTTCCATCCATACTCCCGTATGTTCCGGTTGATCAGTGCTGAGAACGATCCATGGCCACGAGCCAGGTCACTCCGATGCTTGCAAGAAAGAGACCAAGAATGACGAGTAACACCCCATTATGAATATAATTACTCAGAATGCCGAAAATGAAGGCCGATCCGACAAAGAGGCTTCGCGTCAGTATCTCCCGGAAGGAGAAGACGATTCCCCGTATGTGCGCGCCGATGCGGTGCTGGAGCTCTGATTCCGCCACTATCACCAATGGAGCGGCTGCAAGGCCCGCGAGGAAGGAACCGGCCCCGATCGCGGGGTAGCCGCCGCGCGTCGCCAGTGATACGGCGGCGGGGACGAGGAGCACGAACATGCCGCGCTCGAACGAAGGGCGGTGCGCCGCGGATATCCGGTTGGCGAGGAGAGAGCCGATCCCCATCCCCAGTCCGATGGAGAGCCCCGCGATGCTGAGGCCGAGCGAGCTTCCCGGTGGAGAGGCTTTGCCTATCAGTACGACGGCGAGCACGGAGAATCCACCGGCGCCGAAGAAAATGATCGCCTGTATACCGAACGGTTGTATGATGGGAGTCGAATGGCGCATAAGGGAAAGGCCTTCTCTGATCGATGCCACAACGCTGGGACGCCGCGCCGTGTCGGTCTGGATCGCCGCGTTTGTCGTTGGGCGCTGCATGGCGATTCCCGCAAGGAGGAGGGCCGAGAAACCATATGTTGCGCCGTCGATATAGAAGCAGGATTGCCACGAGACATAATCGAAAATCAATCCGCCGCCGAGAAACCCGCCGATCATGCCCACGATGCCGGCCGACCAGAGGATCGAGTTGACGCGGATCAGCCGGTCGGCGGGCACGAGTTCCGGTATCAGCGCCGATTTCGCCGGGGCAAAGAAGAGGTTCCCCGTTGTCAGGAGAAACACGATACCCATGATCGGCAGGAAGCTCCCCGTCCGCATGAACAGCAGGGGGATACAGACGACCAGGGCGCCGCGCGCAAGGTCGGTCACGACGAGGACCCAGCGTTTATTGCATCGGTCGATCAGTGCCCCGATCAGGGGCGCGAGGGTGAATATGGGCAGAAACATAGCGAGATAGATCTTCGGCAGGGTCATCCCGGGATTTTCCGCAAACCGGTTGACGAGAGCGACGATGGAAAAGTTATGCAGGCGATCGCCGAACAGCGACACCGCCTGAGCAACCCAGAACATGGTGAAGAGGGCCGGGGATAGGGTATCTACATCAATCCTGCGTGCGTTCATCCGGTGATCTGTTCAGCTTGTTTCACTCGCCTGCCGGGCTACTGCATCCGTGCCGATGACCCGAAAGAGCATTCGCTCGAGGGAATCGATGACGGTAGGCCAGCGGTAGGCGAGGGCTTTCTGCCTTCCCCGCGCGCCGAGATCCATCCTCAGGGTTGGGTCGGACCCGAGCTCCAGGATCGCGTCGGCAAGGGCAGCGGGGGTGTGCGGTGGAACGAGGAATCCTTCGTGTCCGTGCGTTACCACATGCCGGAATCCCGGGATGGAAGAGGCGATAACCGGTATACCTGACGCCATTGCCTCGAGCAGCACGATACCGAAACTCTCCTGTCCGATGGCCGGGTTGCAGAAGATGTCAGCCGTTCGGTAGTAGCGTGGGATGACGGCGGGATCGACGCGCCCGACCGCTACGATCTCGGCGCCGTGGAAGTCGAGCGGTTTCGGCGTGAGCATTTTTCTCAACTTTCCTTCACCGACGAGGATCAGCCGGATACCCCGTTTCGCTTTTCTCTGTGCCACCGAGAGCGCGCGAAAGAGATCGGGCAGCCCCTTCCGACGATCCATCCGGCCGACGAACAGCACGTTCAAACGTTCGTCGCGCCACTCGGTGAACGGCTCGATGTCCGGGTTGAAGCGTTCGCAATCGATACCGTTCGGCACAATTTCATACCGCCCCGGGAAGTAGCGGCTTGCGAATCGCTCCGCAGAAGACGAGACGGCGATACGCGCATCGAGGCGCCCGGCAAGTTTCATCAGGGGACGGCGGAAGAGAGCGTAACCGATGTTCCGTTCGGCGGTGGCATGGAAGGTACCGACCGTGCGATGGCCGCATCCGGTGATCTGAAGGGTCAAGACCGGCAGTGTCGGAACGAGGGGACAGTGCGTGTGCACAACATCGAACGCCTCACGCTCGAATATCGAACGGAGCCGCCGTTTCAGCCCAACACCTGCGGTCACGTTCACCCAGGCGCCGTTGACGGGAAGGAGTACGTTGCGCCCGATGCGGATGATCCCCGGTTCCGGCCCGTTCCTGCCGGTGTAGGAGGTTGTGATGACAACCACCTCGTGCCCTCGCCGCCGCAGCTCCCGGGCGGAATGGGCGACAACCTCGGTAACGCCTCCCGGTTTCGGGTAGTAGCTCTGCGTCACTATACCGATCTTCAATGGCACTCACCCCAGAAATCTCTGAATATGCACCACTGCCCGTAGTTTGACTTGATGAATTGCTCTGCGGTGGTGTACACCCTGCCGAGCGCTTGCTCGTCTGTCAGTTTCGCAAGCTCATGACCCGCAATGATCCGTTCGATATGCATGAGGTGATCCTGCCTGTCGAGATTCCAGCAGAAGACGCCGACGATCGAGGCTCCGGTCCTCCGCGCGAGCCGCACGGCGCCCGTTGGAAGGAAGATGCATTTATCGAAGAACGTTACCCGCTCACCCTCCAGAAAGACGTCACCATCCACGAGGAGAGCAACGATGCCGTTCGCCTCGAGAGCACGGAACAGTTTCCGGTAGGAGTGCTCGGGATTCACGACCGCGATACCGCTGCGCTCCTTGACATCCCGCAGCGCTCCGGTGAAAAGCCGGTTCATCTGCACGCCGGTGACCGCGTGCAGCCGGTACCCGAGCGAACCGAGATAGAAGGCGCCGAATTCCCAATTTCCAACATGTACCGTGACGAGGATCACTCCCCGGTTCGCTTCGAGTTCCGCATCGAGAAGACCCAGCCCACGCACCGTCGTTCCACGCTGGATCTGTTCCGCGGTCCGTCTACTTATCGTGAACATCTCCACGATGTTACGCGTATGATTCCTGAATATCCCGAGTACCGTCTTCCGGGAAGTTTCCACCCCGATTCCCGAAAGGTTCCGCTCGACGTTTCGTCTGCGCGTGACCTGGACGGCGACCTGCATTCGTGCGCATAGATCTATAACGAGTTCCCGAACAGGAACGGGCAGCGAATCGAGAGCCGCCGCCAACAGCCTATACACCGATCTGCCGATTTCTGCCACGACTCACCGAAGCATAGAGAGCGGGGATTCTGTTGTCAAGAGCGTTGAGATGGCACAATTCTGGCAAATGCCGGGTTCGGTGAGATTTTGTAGGAGTTAGACATGCAAGTATCAAGTGAAAAAACGATTTTCATGCAAAAAGCGATATATTTCGTCAGTCGGCTCGTCGCCGCCCGCGGCATCCTCGAGCTGACCGACCGCTGTATCAACTTCCAGGTTTCTCCCCTGGACGCCTCTTTCGGCATGAAAAACATCTCGATCAATCTCTGCTCGATTACCGATATATCACTGGAGGAACGGGACCTGCGGCCCAAGGTTACCATCACATCCGGAGATCACCGGCACGAGTTTATCCTGTCGTATGGCAAGAAGTTACACGCCAAGATCAAACAGATGCTGAAGGATCCTCTGACGTGCGATATCGAAGATGGCGATGATTCCTCAACGCTCTCCTGCTCCTGCGGCAAGAGGGTGAACAGCCTCTACCACTACTGTCCGTGGTGCGGCAAGAAGGGGTAAGAGTCGCTGGCGCGGGCGCGTCGCGCCGCACCCGCGAATTGCGGCGGCAGCGGCCAGCAACCCACTGCCGCCGAGCCGCAAGTCGAGGCTCCCGTATATTTTTCGGTTGTAAACCCCCTATCCATATATTACATTTCATATCGGCAGGAACTGGCCGATCCTTGTAAACTGGCTCGTTCTCAATCTGAAATGGGAGGTATTGATGAGACGGATCGGTATTGCAACGGTGGTGCTTACAATAGCGGCAATGATATCTATCGGTTGTGAAGAGAAGACCACAGGCGTCGAGCAAACAGGATTCAAGGTACGTTTCGCTGCACTCGAGCTGCGGGAGATCGAACGTATCGACCTGGAAACGCAGTCGATTGTGATAGACACCGTAGCCCTGGAACAGCCCGCCCTTACATTCGCCGTGTGGGTATTCGTCGATGAAGAATATCAGGGACGTGCTTCGACCGACGAGTCGAAGTACTTTCCCTTCCCGTCCGGCACGTACGATATGTACGTGCGAAGCAATATGCGTAAGGTCAACGAGGATACTTTCTATTCATGGGCGCGGGATTTTACGATAAACGATTCTTATACAACCTTCATAACGTTACACACCGATACAATTTTCACCGGCCTGTAAGAGGCGTAAGCGCTGGTCGAGGAAGCGTATACGGAACATTGCACTTTTAGTGCGCCCTCTCTCACTTTGGAGGGGGCGCCTTGTTTGTGCATCCCTTCGATCTGGCAATCCACAATAATACAATGAGATAAAAATATTTCACCGGCGTTCTCCGTGGCACATTCCTTGCGGTGAACATTTCAATGCCGGGGTGGGATCTTCCTGGATGCATTATGTGAGTGAACACCCTAGCTGAAAAACGTTAGCCTGCTCCGGATTCTGCTTCCTTGTCTGTGCATCATGAGAGCGGGAAGGAAGCTCACCCCGGCACAGACACCAGAAGGAGACATTGCACGATGGCTGTGTTCAACTACGAAGGCGAAGAGATCAATACAAAGATTGTCTATTACGGTCCGGGCCTCAGTGGAAAAACGACGAACCTCGAGCACATCTACTCCAAGCTTCCCCGGGAACACAAGGGCAAGATGGTTTCCATGAAGACACGGACGGATCGTACACTCTTCTTCGATTTTCTTCCGATAGAGGTCGGTGGAATAAACGGCATGAAGGTCAGATTTCTACTGTACACCGTTCCGGGACAGGTGTACTACAACGCAACCCGGAAGCTGGTGCTCAGGGGAGTCGATGCGGTGGTGTTTGTCGCCGATTCCGCACCCGACCGGATGCAGGACAACAAAGAGAGTCTCAGTAATCTCGAGGAGAATCTCAACGATCTCGGCATAACCCTGAAAGAGATCCCGTGGGTGATGCAGTACAACAAACGTGACCTCGCCAACCGGTTGGACGTAGCCGTCATGGAAAGGGAACTGAACATCCAGCAGGCGCCCTCCTTCGAGGCCGTTGCCACCGAGGGGAGAGGCGTCTACGAGACGTTCGAGGCGATCGGCGGTCTGGTTTTCAGTAGAATGCAGCAGGATCTGAAGGGGGCGGCGGCGGGCGGAATGGGTAAGAGCGGCCCGGGGATGGGACGGGACACCCATTCGATCGATATCGAGGTCGTTGCCAAGGGGAAATCGTTGTTGCGAGACTCAGAGACAGATGAAGGCGAATCTATACATCACGCAGAGGAGAG
This sequence comes from uncultured bacterium, assembly GCA_965601905.1. GTDB lineage: Bacteria > Krumholzibacteriota > Krumholzibacteriia > Krumholzibacteriales > Krumholzibacteriaceae > DATKWS01. Next base: position 8,214 of record CBFCXB010000058.1, read on the forward strand.
AGAAGAGGAGCACGAGTCTGTCTCTGAGTTCGTTGATAGCGTCCTCAAGGAAAAGGACGTTGTGGAGGAGAGCATCGATATGGGTGCGACGCGGGATGGGTACGAGGACTACGGCCATCTCATCGAGCTCGCAGACGGTGAGGATGAAAGGTCCCGCTCGGAAACGGAAGGCATGGAGATCATCAACGATCCCCTTGGAAGGCGGCTCGTGAAGAATATGCGTTCCGGCGAGGATGCACGGGAGGGCGGCGGTGGAAATGTTGCGGTGCAGATACACGCCGGCTCTGAAACGCCGATCCATTCCGGGACGTTCCCCGGACCCGTCGTGCGTGTACCGGTTACAATCTCACGGGAAGATCTCGACAAGCACGTTCCGGTCACGGTGCTTCTCGAGATTACCGTGAGTGAGTAGCGCTCGACCGGCGGATTTAACCCGCCCCACGATGCATACAGCCGCGCCTTTCAGTGGTTTTCCAAGCGGCGACCTGACATATTTAAAGGAAAAAACACTTGACCGTCCCCTCGCGTAGCGTGATTATATAGTACGGGATTAGTGTAGAATCAGATGTTACGCGGGGAATAAACGATGACAAAGATTCTCATCGTCGACGATGAAGTGAACGTCCGAAAACTCTACAGCGAGGAGCTGCAGAACGAGGGGTACGATACCGTCGCCGCAGCCGATATCAAGGAGGCGCTCGAAGTGGTTGAGCGCGAATCTCCCGATCTCGTTGTTCTCGATATCAAACTGGGAGACGAGAGCGGCATAGATTGCTTGATGGACATCGTTGATAGACACAAGAAGTTGCCTGTTATTATCAACTCGGCGTACTCGCTCTATAAGGACAATTTTCAGACGTGGGCCGCCGATGCATATATCGTGAAATCGGTTGATCTGTCACCATTAAAAAACAAGATACGCGAACTACTCATGGAGAAGGAGCAGCCGCACGCATAGAGCCATGAGACCCATGACGATACTTATAACCGCTGCCGTGCTGTTTGCCGGCACGGGACTATCCGCGCAGGATACGCAACCGGTAGAAAGCGTATTCGCGGATTACCTGAATGTGCAAGAACCCGCGGGGTTTCTCCGCATTCCCGGTCTCGAATTCAGCAGTTCGATGGGATTTTCGTACTTCTCCTCGAGCGATTTCGGTTCCGGGGGAATGGGGTACTACCTCGGACATTTCGATCTAAGTCTCAGTTCGTCATTGACGCTCCACGCAGACGTCGGGATGAGCTCGATGGTCACCGGGCAGTTCGCCGGCCAGTCACCGCAGTTCTTCGTCCCGAATGTCGATCTGACATACCGGCCGAGTGACTCGTTTATGATGAAGATACAGTTCAATCAGTACCGTCGCCCGGCCGGTCTGACGTGGCAGCGGTACCGGTGAACCGCCGGTCTGCACTACCACCGCATGTGTCGGTAATCACAACATTTTTAGTGAGATACGGCTCTTACATTACGCTTGACTTTCGTGGATGTCTATTCTAGCCTTGAGCATCAATCATGCACCGTTGGTTGATTATCGGGGGTGTTGATGAAGCTGCGATGGGATAGGCTATGGGAACTCGCGCGAGGGGAGTCGAACGAAGAGAGCCGGGAGCTGGTACGGCTGCGGAGACGGTTCAGTGAGGGGAGAGCCAACGCTGGCGAGATGATC
>CBFCXB010000059.1:0-9780 GCA_965601905.1 uncultured bacterium
AGTTCCTGCATCCGGCGGTAGAGGGTGGTCCGGCCGATGCCGAGCTCGCGGGCCGCGGCAGAGTAGTTGCCGTTGCACCGCTCGAGGCTCGATGTGATCAGCTCTCTGATTTGATCGGGATTCTCCCTGCAGGAGCCGGCGGAGAGCAGCCTTCTCATTTCCATTCTGTCGACGAATCGCTCCCTGCCGGTCTTGAGCTCGGATGCATCGAAATCCCTAATCCTCAAGGGAAGATCGCTCGTTCGAATGACTCCGTCGTTCTTTCCGATATGGGTGAGCGCCTTGACAATGTTGATCAGCTCTCGAACGTTTCCGGGCCAATGATACCGTTCGAGAAGCATCGGAATGTCACACTCTATCTTGCACTCACCACACAATGCCTGGAGATAGAACGCAAAGAGCGGCATGATATCCTCTCTCCGCTCTCGCAGTGGAACGAGATCGATTCTCTCCACCGAGATGCGGAAGAAAAAGTCCGTTCGCAACGTGCCGGACTTCAACTTGTCGCTGATTTCCTCGTTGGAGGCTGATATCACCCTGACATCGACCGGACGTTCCTTCGTCTCGCCGACCCTGCGGATGCTGCTCTCCTCCAGCGTACGGAGCAGCTTCGCCTGCTGGCGATCGGTCAGTTCGGAGATTTCGTCGAGGAACAACGTACCTCCGGATGCACGCTCGATCAAACCGGTTTTGTCGCTGATTGCTCCCGTGAACGCTCCCCGCTTGTGACCGAATAGTTCGCTTTCGAAGACCGTGTCGGCGATGGAGGCGCAGTTAACCGGTATAAACGGCCCTGATGAGCGATCGCTCAACTGGTGGAGCAATCCGGCGACGACATCCTTGCCCGTACCCGTTTCGCCGGTAATGAAGACGGGTATGACGCCAGGAGCGAGACGCTCCACTTTCTCGATGGCCTCGCGCATGAGCGAGGAGCGGGCAACGATCTTCTTCCGGTACAGCGATGAGTCGTCAACTCGAAGCAGGATGAATCGAGCTCCTTCTTTGCTTGTGAGATGCTTCTCGCTTCCTCTGCGGCGCGCCTCGACTTCTATGACCTTGTGGTCGAGACCCAAGGATTGATAGAGATGCAACGCTTCGACTTCGTAGGTGTCGGCATCGCGAAGGAGTTCGTTTTTGTATTCGTCGGAGAGATTGTCTGCGCGACACCACCGCTGGTACGTATCAGCGGCGGTGATATAGGTACGGGCCAGCTCGTATCGCTCCTTGATGACCTGGAGAGTGACCGTCGATTCCATGAAAAACGATCGCGCGCGATCGATATTCCCCTTTCGCGCGTACAGCAGGCCTAACGCGCGGTAGATCGATCCGAGCTCGTACCGATCACTCAAATGCTCGCCGATATCGAGGGCCTTGGAGAGATACTCCTCCGCTCGTTCTATCTCGTCCCGCGCGATGAAGAGGTCTCCGAGGCGCCGGTACACCTCGACCGCTATATCACCCGACGGGGCAATCTCGACGGCCAATTTCTCGGCGATCTCGAGGTATTGGAGGGACTTCGTGTATTCGCCCCTGTGATAGTTGATCTCGCCGAGGAATTCGGCCGAGAGCGCCGCGCCCCGCTTGTAGCCTATCTCTTCCGATTCCCGGCAGCTTTTCAGGAGGAGTTGCTCGGCGTCGTCATACTCTTCGAGGTAGACCGATACGCGGGCGGATGCGATGTCGGATTCGATAATACGTAATTTGCTTTCGCATTTTTCAAAATGAATATTAGCCAATCGAAAACGATCCGCTGCATTTTCATATCGTCCTGTTCGATAAGAGAGAATACCCATTATATGGTAAGTAATGCCAATTTGATTATTTTTCCCTATAGTTCTGAAGTGTTCCAATGCCCTTTCGTAGAAGGATTCGGCGATATCCAAAAATGAACGCTGGAATGCTGTATACCCGAGCATGTACGAAATGCTTCCAAGCATGTAGTGATCTGATGTCGACGAATAGTAGCGATAACACTGTTGGAAACAATGATTGGCTTCAAAGTAATCCCCGTTTAAAAAATAGGATTTGCCGAGATAGAAATTGAGTCTGCGGTAATCATTCTCAGGCCAAATTCGAGAGATTGCTTTTTTGATGAATTTGGAAGCATCGGAAATTTTCCCCGTGGTCACCATTATCTGGAATTTCAATATTATAAATTCGGCATATGATTCGATTTCTTCGTAGTGTTCTTCGAGTTTTCTCAGCTGCTCATTCGATTCATCATACATCTGATTGAAATAATAAATCTTGGCTGCCTGGAGCAGGAGCGCCTGGTGATCGTGTTTTGATGTGATCTTTTGTAAATGGGGGGAAGCATTACGCTCGTACAAATGGAGCGCCGCTCCGTATTTTTCTTGATCAATGAGACGCGATAGTTTCTCAATAAGATGATTGATTGATTCCATTCGCTTAATTATCTCCAGATGTTATCAATAGTTTGGATGTAAAAATGAGAAAAATGTATTCTCAGAATCAGCATCTTAAGTATCTTTGTAAATTCGGTATCATGATTAAAAGCATATGATATTGGTGCATTGTCTATTTGGCTTGAATCGACAAAATCGATTAATGTTCCCGAGCTTGATAGCGTGTTGATTCTTCCGTACGGATCACCGCCCGGCTCCGCCATATCCCAGTACGGCGTTGGCCCAGGGTCGACGACTTTCTTATTGCCATTGATTGGGAAGATCGTGACAGCAAAAGAAGATGTTGCGAGGAAGCAGAGGAGGAGAGTAACAACGAGTGCGGCTATGGCACCATTCCGTATGTTCATGAATCGATACATGACATCAGAACCCCCCAACAGTATTTAACATATTTTATCGCTATTATTTATATTTTACCGCAAAGTGGAAATATGTCAACCTAAAAATTTGCCTATCATGTAGCGTGTTTACGCTTCTGTCGGTACCGCTCTGCGGCATGCGCATAATAGAATCGCCGTTGCATGCCATTGCAATTATTAAAGTTATAAAAATACCAATATGCGTGGCAGGATAACGGAGCGAGGAGGGGTTTCAGACGGGAGGGTGTGCGTGTTGTTGAATTCGATCCGGGCATACGCTCGGCTGCCTCTCGGGCCGCCTTTGGAAATCGCCTTGTAAACCCGCCGAATCAGCGGGCATCTCCGTCGGACGTGCTATTTCCCTGATATCTTGGAATGGGTGCGTGTGGCATCAGCGGCTTTGTGGCGATTCGGATAGGAGGGAGGTGATGATCCTGCGCTTCTGCGGCTCGCATCCCGGTCCGTGCTGGATGAACCGGATTCGCCCCTCCCGGTCGAGGATCACGATCATCGGTATGCCGGTGACGGTGTATTCCGGATCGTACACCGAGCGTTTCGAGAAGGCGCAGGGCCAGATTACCCCATGCTTTTCGATTAACTTACCGATCACCTCGATCTCCCGCTCCCGGCTCATCGGCGCCGCATCCGAACCCTCCGTTTCACCGGTATCAATATCGCGGTACGTTTCCTGGAAGCTCGTCACCCCGAGACACTCCACGCCCCGGTCATGAAAGTCGTCATACATACGCCGCAGCTCCTCGAATCCCTCGATGCAGGGCAGGCACCAGGTCCCCCAGAAATCGATCACGACGATCGACCCCGTGAGGTCATCCAGCGTCAGGGTGGAGTCGGCGTTGTAGACATGCTCGAATTCAAGAGAGGGGGCCTCGGCGCCGATGAGATTGAGCCGCTTTTCGAGAACCTCGCACAGTTTGACGAGACGGCGGAAAGCACGGGCTGTTTTGTCAACCGCGCGCGCCGTCGAATCAGCCGGAGGGAGGTTCTGTTCATGCCGGGCCAGGGCGTCCCGGAGGCCCGCTTCGTACCGATTGAGCATTGCCCTGCACTCATCGAGGCGGCCCGCCTCGATGAGGAGCGACAGCGCATCCTCGGCGAGATTGAAGGAACGGTACGGGGCGTCGAAGGGGAGCGAGTCGAGCTCGTCCAGGTAGAGCCGGATCGCTCCTTCCGGTTTGTTCATCTCATTGTAGCGGTTCGCCAGGCGCATGACCTGCCAGAAAAGATTGTCCTCGTGATCCCCCGTCGGTTCGAAATCGCTGCGGTATTCGGCGAGCATCTCCTCTGCCGCCTCATATTCTTCATGCGATATGCACCTTGATATCATCCAGGCCCGCGCATCCCTGGCCGGTACATCCGCGCCTTCGCCGAGACCTTCCATGATGCCGACCGCCTGCTCGCCTTTCCCGGCCAGGGAGAGCAGCTTTCCGTAAATGAAGAGCTCCGCCCTATCGAGTCCCGTCGATTGCACCCGGTCAATCATGCCTGCGGCGATTCTGCTCTCCGCCGGGCCGAACTGATCGAAGCTCTTCAGCTCCCCCCTCTTGAACAGCACCATCAGGCTGTCGATGATACGTGATTCGGCCACGGAGGGGAGCAGCGGCGGCTCCACATCATGACCACCATGTGCTCCCTTATACAGCAGGATCGAGAAGAGGATGAGCGCGATTCCGCGGAAAATAATCCTGCCCATATTTTCTATCCTTTCATAACGCCGCGGCGAAGCTTCCGTCGTGCTTTCATCGAAGCAAGACCATTTTGTTGCACATCACTTTACCCAACGCCTTGAGCTGGTAAAAATAGATGCCAGACGCCACAGCCAAACCGTTCTCATTCTTTGCATCCCATATAATGCGGTGATGTCCGGCGTCCATCTCTTCGTTCATAATCTCCCTTATTTTCCTTCCAGCCACATCATACACCACCAACTCGACATGCCCTCCGCGATTGATGCTGAATTCAATAATCGTGGCTGGATTGAACGGATTGGGGTAATTCTGTCCTAAGCTCACCACTACCGGCATTTTATCACTTTCAGCGTCAGTAACAATAGCCTCCTTGTACAGTCGCAATAGAGGATGTCCCAGAAAAGCATACATGTCAACAGTCCTCAGCAATCCCATGTCATCGGGGTAATCCTGATAGACGCGCTGCTGAGCGATCAAGAAAGACTCCGCCACCGGCCTGCTCAGATCACTGTACAGCTCCTCCATGAAGTACTTACCCAACACCTTGTTGCCCCTCTGCCAGCTTCCCAGCACCGGTCCAATCCATGCGATCGCTCCCTTATTCTCTTCAACCAGAAAACGCTCGAACACCGGCTTGCCATAATCCGGGTCCTCCGTCCGCGCAAAATCCCCCGTATCACATGTGAGCCCGAAAACGACCGCGGGATATCCATTCTCCAGCATATCCATATGAAAGGGATTGCTGGTACCCGCCCGTTTAAAAAAGTTGCCCGGCCAGGAACGATTGGAATAACTCGATGGCAGAAGCACCAGCTGCGGACCAACATCATTCCACAGATTCGCCACCGCCGTATTGCGTTCACCATCAATAGGACAATCCGACTCGTATAGAAACACGGTGTCCTGGCAGGCGGGCAGAGCAGCAATAATCGTATCTGCAACGCTTCTGGCATACGCCCCGTCTCCCTCCTCCATGTGATCAACATCTCCAACGCAGGTCAGTATCCTATATTCCGTTGCCGAAATACCATAATCCATGTAGGATTGCATCTTATAAGCAAGGGCAAGGACATCCGCCTCGGTATTAACGGGCCAGCGGGTGACCACCACATCGGGTATACCGTCACCGTCGGTGTCAGAGTATGGCTTATCTGTGAGAGTATAGGGAACATAATACGAAGTACACATATTGCGGGGAAGGGTGTCGGGATATGACCAGGTGGGAATGAGATCTTTCTCCGGCTGGCCGCCGGGCGGGTAACCGCTCGAAAGATAATCCTGCCGTATCTGTTCCCACTCACCCGGCCACGGTGTGCTGAACTGCTGCCAATCGTTGGCATCGCCTATCAGATGAAAGTACATCGCCCCATCCCCTGCATAACCGGATATGGTATCCCTCAGCGCGGCACGAAAACTGTCCGGGTCGGAAGGATATGCATCCACTGAACTAACAACCACAGAATATCCAACCGCACGCCAGTAATCAGCCACATATGTATCGACCACGTCAATCAGTGAATCGGCCGTGAAAATCACATATTTCTCTCCCTCACCCATGGTGGCGGAATTGCCTTTGAGCGAACCATCTCTCTCACGCATCCGGGCAAGCACGGCCAGCTTCTTCCTCAAATCAGCAGCAGTTGGTGCATCATTTTTAGGGGGCGCTTCGCCGCTTCCCGGCTTCACCACTCCGCAGATCAACGCCCTACCGCTCTCTTCGAGTTCAACAAGCCGGTATGCCGTAACATTGCCTCCAACAGCAGCGGTGCGGTTACCGATACCCGCGGGAACGCTGGTTATTTCCTCCCAGGGGCCAAAGCCACTCAGGGCGCCATCAATCCTGTAGCCGGAGGTCTTGTATTCCGATGTGACCTTCCAGTGTGCTACTCCCTCGGATACGTAAAATCCGCTCACAGAAGCGGCGGGATCATTGCTTTTAAAATATGCCACATCTGAATTATCATATGGACTTGAACCGGCATTATGCTTCATCAAAGGACCGGAGCCCCATTTTGATATATAAACCCCGCTCTCACAGGTAGTAACGGCCGAGTGGTCAGCAGAATTAAATGATACCTTCGATGCCATAGCTTCAGAGGCAGCGGATACATAGCTGCTGTCGGCCCAGAATTTTGTTTGCTCAGGCGCTTCGATCCATACCTTACTGCAACCTTCCGATACATACCAGGCATAGCCATGGCAGTTATATGTGTTTGAAGCATCACCAATCAATTCGGCATCGGGGTATTCGTCTTGAAAACCCTGATTCGCATCTTCAATATCCTCCTCAGACATCTCCTCTCTAATCCAAACATAAACCAAGGTGTTATTAGGAGTGTAAATATAATACATGGTATCGGCTGATATATCATTCGATAAAGAAAGCATAATCATATAAATAACTACAAAGAGATATACGCTCTTTAATTTCATTTCACTCACCTCCTTGGCTATCTTCCCTAATATACTGGCGAGCCGATTCTATTATTTCATTTAATATCTGTCTGTCCGTCGGCATTTTATCTTCGAGAAATAACATATACATGCTGTTCTCATTGTACTTATCAACAAATTCGCTATAGCTCTCAGAAAGAAGAATCCTGCCTATCAGCATGCCGATAGTTTTGAAATGCACGAGTCCAAATGAAGAATTCTGCTGTTTCTTTTCATATTTTATTAGGCATTCCTTCAGTAAAACCTTCTTCTCTTCCTCGTTCAACTTTGACAGCATCTCTTCGTGACCCAATAACAATTCAATAAACATCATTCCAAATCTAAACGAATAACGCTCTCTACCAATTAGCAATGTTTTCGATAGCATGCTATCAGGATCCAATGCTTTATATTCCTCTAACAATATGGAAGCCGCCCGGGGCCTCCTCGTTAGTTCTATTAATCCATTAAAACCTGATATTACCCTATTCAATCCGGTTGGAAAATCACTGTACGCCAAAAAATCAATAGTCTTTGGATAATTCAGGCAAGTTTTTACCAATCCTTCCGTTGTCATTCGGGATAATATATTTTCCGGTATTTGACAAGCTTCCAACATTTCGGCATTGGTTCTCAATTCCTTCCACTCATCCATACCCGGCCTAATAGGAAATTCATATACGTCAACGCTATCTTCGTCAGACTGGGTTTCCTCAGCATTGAGGTCACCAAGGGCAAAGGATGTAATTGCCAATATGCAACATGCGATATATAGATATTTCATGTTCTATCCTCCGGCTCTCGCAATTAGCGAACATTTCCGCGTTACCCGCGTCTCTCGTTTTCTTCTATTCCCATCTTCCTTCATCCTTGTCTATATCGCAGCAACAAGATTCTTTGCCGGCAGCACAACACTTGATGCATGACCAATTATCTGTATCAATGTTTTTGCCCCATGATATTATTCCTATTTGGCAAATTACAGGCTGAAGCACGTGCAGGTTTTCATCGAATGATATTGTAGCAATGGACAAAACCAAATGCTGATCTGAAATCTCCACGACTTCACCGGCCTCTATCATCTCCACCTGCCGAATAGACAGAGGAAAATCGAGATCCGAGACCGAAGAGTAGCACCTGCGGGCTGCTATCCTCTCTTCCGCCGTGATGGCGTACACATACACGCGTGCGTCCCGCTGATTTTTATGTTCCCTCGTCGCCGCTGAACCATCCGTACGAACCACGGTGGTATTGTCAACCTCGGAAGGTGAAGTGCTCACCGATGACTCGTCGCTGCATGAGTATATCAGAATCGCAAGGATGGAAGTAATAATAGTAACGATAGTAGACTTGGAAAACATTTCAATCCCCTCCTACGATAACGGATTGTAGCTACGTGAGTGGACATAGGCTGCGTGTGATGTTCTTTGCCCGATAGCCGCGATAGGTGGCAGGTGCAAATGAAGAAGCATGAGGTGCCAATCACACTTTAATTTTTTGGATTCTATTTCCCCCCTTGAAAAGCGGCTCCACCGTCATTTCGAATTCACTCATTCCTTATTACAAGAATTTCGCCACAATTATCGGCGGTGGAGCTATGAGCTGAAAAAAAGTGAGGCGTTCCGAGCTGCTTGAGCATAACTTTATCCGATATATAGCGTTAGGGTGCAACGCATTTTTCAAAAACCGGAATATATTTCGCGTCCGGCAACTAATCTCTGGCAGTCGTCAGAGAAATCGTGGTTCGCAGAGTGTTTCATGGTGGAACAATCTATGTATATTTTGTTTCATTATCTGTACTTGCCGATTGGAACAGTTGAAACACTTGAAACAGTTTGTATGCTGACATCACCTGATGGCATGTCGAACTGCCGCGATTTTTTTTTGTGAGTGCTACAGAATGGTTAAATGGATGGTGCGAATCAGACCATGCCGAGTTCATTCATCCTTCGGTAGAGGGTGGTCCGGCTGATGCCGAGCTCGCGGGCCGCGGCAGAGTGATTGCCATTGCACCGCTCGAGAGTCGATGCGATCAGTTCCCTGGCTCGAGCGGGATTATCCTTGCAGGATGCGGGGGAGAGCAGAGCCCGTAGAGCCTTCCGTTCGAGATAGCTTTCCCTGCCGCTCTTAAGCTCGGATGAATCGTAATCCTTGATTCGTGATGGGATATCGCCCATCCGAATGACTCCATCGCTCGTTCTGCGTTGAGCGAGCGACTTAACGACATTGATGAGCTCGCGGACATTACCGGGCCAATCGTACCGCTCGAGTATCAACGTAACGGCACGCTCCATTTTTCGCGCTTTGCCGATGGTTTTCATATAATAGGAAAAAAGGGGGAGGATATCTTCACGTCGCTCTCTCAACGGTGCAAGATCGATTCGCTCCACCGAAATACGGAAGAAGAAATCAATACGCAGTCTGCCGGAGTCGAGCTGGGTGCCGATATTACCGTTGGAAGCGGATACGATCCGTACATCGACCGGGCGCTCCCTCGTTTCGCCGACCCTGCGGATGCTCCCCTCCTCCAGCGCGCGGAGGAGCTTCGCCTGCTGGCGATCGGTCAGCTCGGAGATCTCATCGAGGAACAGGGTACCGCCGGATGCCTGCTCGATCAAGCCGGCCCTGTCGCTGATCGCTCCCGTGAACGACCCCCGCTTGTGGCCGAACAGCTCGCTCTCGAAGACCGTCTCGGCGATTGAAGCGCAATTGACCGGAATGAACAGCTCAGCCGAGCGGTCACTCAACTGGTACAGAACTCTTGCGATTATCTCCTAGCCGGTGCCCGTCTCCCCCGTGCTTAAAACCGGCAAGCCGCTCGATGCGAGTCTATCGGCTTTATTGAGTGCCTCGTGC
>CBFCXB010000060.1:0-9612 GCA_965601905.1 uncultured bacterium
CTTGCGGGGAACCGGGTCGTGAGATTGTTCACCTTCCCCGGAGACAGCATAGCGGCTTCAACGGAGGATAACGGTCTGTTCATCTCGACCGACGGGGGAACGGAGTGGCTCAACATAGGCTTGGTAGGATACAACACGCGGGATCTCGTTAAAACCGACGATGGACACCTCGTTGCGGGGGCCAACTTCGGGGGCATCTTCCGTTATACCGGTGAAGGGATTCTCTGGGATCAGGCAAATAGCGGCCTCGCCGACCTGCGCGTAACCGCCCTCGCCGCAATCAGCAACGGAGACATTCTGGCCGGGACGGAAAGGGGATTGTTCGTCTCGGCGAATGGCGGCACATCCTGGAAACGCTTCGACCGGGAGGATCTATCCGTGAAAGCGATTTGCGTCACGTATGAGGATATCCTCGTAGGAACGGTGTACGGAGAAATTCTCTGGACGAGGACCGGCATCGCCGGACTGCATTCCCTGAATGACGGCGCGCGGGGTCCCATCACAGCCATTGTAACGGACCCCGACCGGTTCGTTTATATTTTATCGCCTCACACGTTTTTCAAAAGCGTCCTGTCCCTCGGGGACATATCACCGGCAGGCTTGTAGCGGGAGCCTCCCGCTCGCGCCGTATTGAACCACGGGTGCCGAAATGATGAACTTCAGGATCATAACCGGCCTGCTGCTCGTGACTGCGGCGGGCGCCGTCATCCTCCACAATTCATGTGTCGACAACGCCGTCCTTCCCGAGGAGGAAGCGATTGCATGGATAGAGATTCCGGTCCCCCGCAGTGCCTGCAATCTGTATGCCCTCTCCCTCGCCTCGAACGGGCGCGGCGTGATACTCCATGGAGCGAAAGCAAGCCACAATCTATGGCGATCCAACGATCGCGGGGAGATGTGGGAGGAAAAAGACCTTGGACTGAATCCCCACTGTGATGTGACCGTCCTTCTAGTCAAGGGCGGGGATAAAGTATTTGCGGGCCTTTCGGGGGGAGGGATTTTCCTCACCCACGATGACGGCGATACGTGGACGCAGGTCAATAATCATCTGACCGATCTCGATATCCGCTCCATGACCGCGAGCGCCGGTGGGGACATCATGGCCGGTACTGACAACGGCAGAATGTTCCGCTCCGCCGACGACGGCGGCCTGTGGACGCAGGTGATGGAGGAATCGATCGAGACGCCGGTGAGCGCTCTCGCGGCCGATTCAGCCGGAATCCTGTACGCCGGATGCCTGGGCCAAGGCGTATTTATTTCCGAAGACGGCGGAGTATCTTGGATTGAGCACATGGATGGCCTCGAGAATCTCGATGTGCGATGTCTCACGGTCCACGGCGGGGGAAGCATCATGGCGGGAACGAATGGAGGCGGGATATACCGATCCCCCGGCGGCACGGAGCCATGGACGCGGATCGACGGGGGGGCGACGGAATCCGATATCACCGCGATATCGAGTGCTCCATCGGGAAATGTATTCGCCGGCACGAACGGGGACGGGGTCATCCGGTCGAGAGACGGGGACGATTCATGGGAGAGAGCCGATAACGGCCTCCAGGGCCTCGAGATCCGATCACTCCTCTGCGATGATGGTATTGTATTGGCCGGCACGAACTATTGCGGCCTCTTCCGCTCGCTCGACGGGGGAGAAAGCTGGATAGCACCGAAAGAGCATGAATCGGATTACTTCGCCCCCAGAAACTGCCGCTGGTTTTCGATAGATTCCTCCGGCAGCTACTATCTTTTGAGAGACCGCGATATCATCAAATCATCAGATGGGGGCGGGTCGTGGGTCAGGGCCTGCCACGGCATCGCGGATTCATATTATCCCGACACAGATCTGCATTGTATAGCGGTACATCCCGACGGCCCCCTGTTCGTCGGCACCGACAGCGGCATCTTCGTGTCTGCCGATCACGGCAACCTATGGAGCAGGGCCGACACCTTTTCCGCGGAACCTCCCGCCGTTGCTCTCATAGAGGTAGCCGCGAACGGGATAATATTCTGTTGTACCAAGCGCGATCTTCTGAGATCCGACACCGGCGGCGCCTCATGGGAGTATGTAAACGAAGAATCGTCGATCAAATGCATCTGCTCGGGTTCCGGTGGCTGTGTCTATCTCGGCACGGATCATGGAATCATGCGATCGACGGATGACGGGGAGACGTGGGCGCAGGTCACGGATTCGCTGTGGATAAACTCGATCGATACCGATCGCGCCGGAACCGTACTCGCCACCTCTCATAGAGCGGTTCTTCGCTCGCGCGACAGGGGAGACACCTGGAAGCTCCTCCCGATGGAATTCATAACCCCGCTGCAACGGATTCTCTCGGCACCCGGCGGGGAGATCGCGATCATTCTCGACTACACCGGAAACTTGTACCTATCATATGACGAATTCTCGAGCTGGACGCTGGACAACACACTTCCTTCCGGAGACAGGCTGTTCTTCGGCCCCGATGGACACCTCTTCATCATCAGCATTTGGGAAGCCGGATTGCACCGAAGCAACCGTCCGCTATTCTAACGGGTGAGCGCAGGCTGCGCGCGTCCATACGAGACTGCACCGTAGTTGAAGGCCGCTCCAATCGATACATGAAAATCGATACATGAAAAAGCCTTTGCGGCGGTTCGAATGTCATGATATCGTTTTCAGCCGACGAAGGAATATATCTTAATTACGTAACGTAGTCCCCGGATGTTCGAGCAAAGAGGCATATCACACTATGGGAATGCTCAGCCTACGCAAGAGTTACGTGTGGAACGCAATCGACTACAAGCCTCGCGAGCGGCGGCTCGCGGTCAGCCTCATATTCAACATGTAGGCATTGGTGGTGTGTGGTATCATGGACGCACGAAGAATCCATAAGCTTTTCACGGCGTTCCTCCTCGTGAGCGCCGTCTCCCTCGTGCTCCCGCTCCCGAAGCCGCTACGGGTCGCATTCAGTTTTTTACAGGCATACTATATCCCGGGGATAGTGTTTCTCCGATATGTTGGAGACAGGGGCCGGCCCCGCCTGGATGATCTCTTTCTCCCTCCCCTGCTCTCCCCCGTTCTCGTTACGATATTCGTTTTCGTCTTCCACATGCTCACGGGATCGCTTGACCGCTCGATCACCATCTCGATGATCCTGTTCTATGCGCTTCTCGCCTTGACTTTGATCAAAAGGCCGCAGGATCCGACCGCGGAAAGACAGCGCATTCCGGGCGCCGTTATTATTCTCTCCCTCGCATCGTGTGCGATCGTGATCGCAACGTACATCGCGAATAATTACATGTTGGTCTACACCGACGCCTGGCATCATGCATCAGTGGCGAACGAGATACTCGATCGCGGCATCCCTCCCATGGAACCGCGATTCACCGACGTGCCGATCAGGTACATGTGGATATATCACCTCTTCCAGGCGGTCTGGCAGCGACTCTCAGGGCTCGAAATATCCCATGTTCTCGGGGTCTTCAACGTGATGGTCGCTTTCGTCTTTCCGTACCTCATGGCGCGTCTGGCTTCGCTGTTTACAACGAGACGCAGTTACATTCTCGCCACTCCCGCCGTAGCCTTCATCGGCATTCAGTCGGCGGTGTGGATCTTCTTCCCGCTCCGACTCCTGCAAATCCTGTTTGGGGACGTGCGCGGAACGGCGGAGATCGCCAGAATGCTCGATCGAGTAGAGCTCAACGGCGCAGAGGTGATAAGTATTCTGTCCGCACCGTATGCATGGACGATGAGCATTCTGGACAAGTTCCTGACAATCACGGCACTCAACTACGCATACAACCTGTTTCTTCTCTGCTTCATCCTGGTGATTGGCAAGGAATTCCAGAAACGCACACCCGTGAAAGCCGCCCTGAGCATCTTTGTCGTACTGCTCGGCGGGTTTCTGTTTCATGTCGTACCGGGACTCGCCACCATACTCACCGCCGTCGGCGCCGGCGTGCTCGTGTTTCTCTATGATCTATTGAGGTATGGCAGGAGGGCTTCTCGTTTTCAGTCCGTTGTCATTCCATGTACGGCAGTCGCCGCACTGGTTGCGGGATTCCCGTATTTCCACTCACTGACCGGCGGCGAGGGCGGTGGCGACTTCATACGCGATCACCTGCATCTGGGATTCACGAATCTATGGACAATCATTACCACACTCCTCGCCCTGTTACCATTCAGCCTCAGAGCACTCAAACGACTTGTCTCCGAGGCGGAGTCAGAAGTCAAGATGGCCGGTGCATGGTCATTGTGCCTGTTCGTTCTTTGCATCTTTGTGGAACTCCCGGGCATCGCCGAAAATAAGATTATCTTCCCGCTGTTGCTGCTGCTCACCTTTCCCATCGTCCGTGAGATCGTAAACAGCATCAGCGCATCCCGGGGAAAACGCCGTATTCTTCTTTATACATGGCTGCTCGTGATCTTCATTATTCCCTCGGTCATGACGGTAAGAGGATTCATGCTGGAGAAACCGGAAACAACGCAGTATGAAAAGCGTTGCCGCATATCACGCGAGGAGCGCGAGCTCTACAACTGGATCCGGGAGAACACCGATATCAGCTCTATTATCATCGAAAGGAACACCTACAATCTCATGCCCGTGTACGCTCGCAGGAGGAACTTTCTGTTGAAGCCGACATTCATCCGCGTGCATAACTACGGCGAGCAACGGGTGAAGCGATATGTCGAGATTCACCGGCAATTCTTCGCCCCCGAGCCCATACCGGCCATGTCGATAGAGTATCTCGCCAATAAGGGCAGACCGTATTACGTCGTCCTGTGGAACGAAGATATTGTTCCCGATCCATGGCTCAGGGAAAAATTTGCATCACGCCCCGACTGGTTCACGCTTGCATACGAGAACGAGGCTGGTGTTGTGTTTCGCCTCATTTCATGACGTGCCATTGCACCACGGCAATCGGCGATTTTAATCCTTGCAGTGGGCAATATATTACTAAATTCCGCCGGTCGGCATGATACCTGCGGTACATTCCGGGTGAGCATCAGCCAAAGGAGTATTTACAATGAAGAAACAGATGATCGTAATGGGAATCATGGTGTTGCTGGCCGCGCTCGCGCTCCAGGGTTGTTCGTCCGATGACAAATCCATTGCCCCGAGTGGTCCCACGGCGCCCGCCCTCCCGCCCGTTTCCACGATGAAGATGGACATATCGTTATTCGAGGCGGCCGACGTGCCTCCCCCGGCCATACAGGCAGGAAAGATCGACATCGATCCCGCCGCCTTCACCGCTGACGGCACGCATCTCAACTTCCTGAACGCCACCGTGCGCGTCCTCTATCTCGATCTGGTCGTCTACTCGGCACTTGTCGATCCTGTCGCGGCGTTCGCCCTGGCGGTGCACTCGGTACCGCAGCCCCGACCCGACAGCTCGTACCTCTGGACGTACATCGTGGTGGAAGACGAGATCGAGTACGCCATCTACCTCTACGGTAAGGACCATGACGACCATGTGTCGTGGCGGATGGAGGTATCGAGTAACGATCCGGCGCAGCCACTCGACCACTTCGTCTGGTTCGACGGCGTGGTAAACGAAGACGGGAACAGCGGCTACTGGCAGTTCTACGAGCCCATCGCACAGGGCTCGGCGTATGTCGCATACGCGACGCCCGGCGAGAAGGCGATACGAATAGACTGGAGCGATTCCGGTACGGCCCGGCAGCTCGTCTTTACGGTCAACAAGGCCGGCGACCCGGCCGAGGGAAGCACCCTGACTTACTTCGAGTCGGCCGAATACTGCTCGATCGAGTTCTACGATGCTGAAGAGGAGACGAGCGGCGATATACTGTGGAACGCCGACGGCTCGGGATATATTTCATGGCCCGACTACAACGGTGGAGAACGCGGCTGCTGGGACACCGATCTGGTCGACGTCGACTGTGTCCTGTAACCGATAAAAATTTGCATAGATATGCAGGGGACTCCTCCCCCCGTATAATGCGATCCCACCCTTCTCGATCCGGAATTCCCTATTCCCGACTCGATCAGCCGGCTCCAGTGCGATCGGCCCGATTTTCCCCGCGGCCATCCGCACAATCGTTGAATAGGAGTAAGTTGTTGCCATCAGGAACGGCTTGAACTAGCATGCAAATCATGATCGATTCTCGTTCTCGATATCATATGGGGGTCTATTTTTCGAATTGGATTCCGGTATGTATTATCATGGCTCTGAACTTCATAACAAGAGCCGTCTTTCTGTATCAAGGCGGCATGCCCGAGCCCGATTCCATCGTCATGGCTGCCGGCATGGCTCAATGGTTTACTTCGCATATTAACTTCGGAGATGCTTTTCTCTAAGGCAGACAATTGAGTCCGGGCATCTATTTTCTTTTCAGGATCGTCTACCCCGCGATCTTTAACGACGCGTCACATGTCGTATCTTTCCTGAACTGGATCGGTTTGATCTCATCCGCGGCGATGATCGCCCCTCTATACATACTGCTTCGAAGGCGCTTCGATCGCCGCGTAACAACGGGATGCATCTTGTTGATTATCTTTAGCCCCCTGGTCTGGGAGCTGGGGACCTACTTCCACCCTATTATTCCGGCAACGTTACTCCTTCTGCTATCATTACTCACATGGGAGAAGATTGCCTGGTCACCATCGGGTTGTTTCTTCTGCCTATTAACCTATATCCTCGCCTCGGCATCCGTTGTAATGCGGGCGGAAGTTCTACTCGTCACACCGGCGTTATGTGCGGGGGTTTTGCTATCACGCACCAGGAGACGGAATTTCGTTCGATTCTGCAGCGTTTTGCCGGCGGTGTTGATTACCTATCTGGTCATCGTACAGAGCATTTCCAAACCAACCGATATCCCATCCCATGGCCTGCTGCAATTCGTTCAAACCTTCGGTGAAGGTTTTCGGCACTCGTTTTCATTCGCCGCAACCAGGCGATCGATTATCTGGGCCTGTTTGGGAATCGGGACCGGATTGGTCTTTGTATCGGCATTCGGATTGATCGCCCGCCCGAGAAACTATCTTTTGAAAATCGGCGCTGAACCCGATAGGGACATCAAAGATTCTATAGTCGCCATTATATGGATTGCGCCCATATTGATTCTCTGACTCCCGATTCCAGCGCCCATCGTCAGACACTTTTTATTGATTGTACCTGCCGCCGGCTGGATAGTCGGCGAAACCGTTCTACGTCAAAGCTCTTTGAAAGGGACTATCACCATAGTCTTTTTTGCAATTGTTTGCTATCTGGCGGTTCCGGAGGCCTTGTATCGCTCGTATAACAGCGCGCACCCCGAATCCGAAAAATAGCCGAACGGATCCTTCTTCTACTTCCATCAAAAGATGGATGAAAGTATCTTGCGCAATCACTCGATGCAGGCAAGCGTGCTATCCGTATTAAACGAGAGAAGTCATACCGGGGGAATGGTGATGAGTCCGGGGATATTTGTTGTAGTTACCTGGGGATCGTATGGATACCTCTTTTATGCCATGGCCCAAACGGGGGAGATCTCCAGGCTGCCGGAGATCGAACCCAATCCGGGGATGCATATTCGACGGTACGAGATGAGGGGTACGGAGATTCGGATGGCATTTTTAATGGGTTATATTACCGAGTCCAATCTGATGGTTCTTTTAAAAAATATCAAAATCGCCGAAGAGGAAGGATTGGCCGTGTTCATACCGGAAAAGGCCGCCCAATCTGAAATCATCGCCGAACTCGGGGAAGGCTCCTTTATAACGTATTGAGCATTGAAATAGATCCATCAATCCAGTGAATGAATGGCGCTGGAGCGCTGCACGTCGGCCGGCGGGATCAAATATATATAGCCCCAACGCCAAATATATGATATAATTAGTTGGATTAGTACATCACGATGTTCGTCCCCTCCCTGGAAGAGTCCTGGGACCGTGGAGAAGAGC
The DNA here is from genome assembly GCA_965601905.1 of uncultured bacterium. Classification (GTDB taxonomy): domain Bacteria; phylum Krumholzibacteriota; class Krumholzibacteriia; order Krumholzibacteriales; family Krumholzibacteriaceae; genus DATKWS01. The sequence continues at coordinate 7,881 of CBFCXB010000060.1, forward strand.
ATGAGAGGATTTGTACGTCACATGATATGGCTCGCATGAGGCGCGATGCCAGGTGCCCCAACCGCGGCATTGCTATCACAGCATTCCAGGCAAACCAACCGCGCCGTACACCTGGAAGGTACGATACGATCGATTCATCTCGCTCGGATGATCGACACCTTCGTGGTCATCCAGTAACGAAGGAACAGGAAACGATGAACGTTATACCGAAGATCGCCGGCTTCATGCTGCTGCTCGCCGGCTTCCTGCTGTCCGCGTGCAACGATGACGTGTACTTCGGCACCGACTACACAAACGAGCCCCCCACTATACAGTTCGTCCACGGCCCGCCGGAAGGTGAGTACACCGTTTACAAGGTTCATCTCTACTGGATGGGCCAAGATCCGGACGGCAAAATCGATCACTACGAGTACGTGCTCGCCGATGGGGACCCGCTCGGCTTCGATGCGGCCGATACCACCGGCCTGGACAAGTGGACGAGCACGAAGCTCACCGACATCGAACTGGAGGCGTCCGCAGACGAGATGGACACCACGGTGACGATCAACTACAACAAGTACGCAAAGTTCAGCAAGATGCACACCTTCTTCGTCAGGGCGGTCGACGGCGGCGGAGCGCGCTCGGAGACGGCCTACCGATCCTTCAATGCCTTCACCCTCGCACCCCATATCTTTATCACCAACCCGCCGCCGGAGGGGATGGTTGACACCCAGTTTCTGACGCCGATAATCACGTTCGGATGGGAAGGCAAGGACCCGATCGATTCGCCGTGGAACTACCAGGCGGTCGATTCGGTGCGATACATGCACACTAAATATTATGGCGAGCTCGTGGAGCACCTGAACAAGTACCCCGAGCTCTTCGAGGACAAATGGTCCCCCTGGCTCTCCTTCGACGCCCCCGCCGATTCGGGAAAATCGACCATTCTTGGTGACGACGAGATACTCCAGTTCGACCGTATCTACGTCTTTGTGGTCCAGGCGATGGACGAGGCCGGCGCTATCAGCTCCGTGTTCGACGAGAGGACGAACGTCCGCCGCTTCATGGTCAAGAAACCCACCGGTCCGATTCTGGTGGTTCGCGAACCGTACCTCGGCTTTCACAATTTCATCGGGACGGCAACCAATGTGTTATCACTCGATACGCCGTCCAGCTTTGCGGTGAACTTCAGCTGGAAGGGGGACGCGCACGACTACGGAGCGTTTGTATCGACCTACCGGTATGGATGGGACATCGCCGATCTCGCCGATCCGAACCAGTGGGATGTCGAGGCGAGTCCGTACCACAATGTGGCGCCGCGGCGGAGTTTCATGTCGGGGGTGCATTCCTTCTTCATCGAGGCGGTCGACAACATCGGCGTGGTCACCATGGCACGGATCGAGATCAATATCGTTCCGCTCACGATGGATCGGGACCTCCTCTTCATCGACGACTTCCTGTCCAAAGATTTCATCCAAACCAGTTACGCCATGCCCACCGAAACCCAGCATGATGAGTTCTGGCTCGACATCTGCTCGCACGTACCGGGATTCGACCCGGACATCGATGTCTACGATACCAATGAGTACTTGTTCGACACGCCAGAACTCCGGCACATCTGGCGCTACAAGAATGTACTCTGGACATTCGGGACCGCGCGGTTCGCTTTCAACGTGTGGACACAGACGGTCAATTTCACTCCCGAACAGGTGCTCGATCCCCTGGGCAACAAGTATACGTACAACATTCTCCA
>CBFCXB010000061.1:0-9598 GCA_965601905.1 uncultured bacterium
GAATGGTAAAGTGCGGCAATTAGGAATATAGCGATAGTTATGCGGTATAATCATACAGTAAAACATAACTTGAAACTGAGTAGTTCTCAGTCAAAATGGTTTTCCCGTGAGATATGAGCTTTTTGAGTACCTTTCAAATTAAAGATAATATCTGCCGGCAATATGACGGAGCCTGGCGGGCAACAAGCATCAGCGCTGACTCTCCATCCGGGAACGCCCCAACCACTCGAGTGCGTCTCCGTATCTCCCGCATGATACGCTCCATCGGATTGTTCGTGCGTATCCTCCGCCAGTGCTTCCGGGGGCTCTCAAGCAAATCTGCCACTTGTCATATATTTTGTTATTGACAAAATGACAAGTTATGCTATATTAAATAAGTGGCCTTCTTATAGGAGGGAAAAATGAGTAATAACTTAGCAATAAACCTGAGACGAATACGCAAGAGCAAAAAATTAACCCAGCAGCAACTGGCTGAAAAAGCAAATATCAGCCGCAATGCGTATCGGAGCATCGAGTCCGGCGGTGTCGAACCTCGTGTGTCCAACTTGAATGCTATTGCCCGTGCTCTGGAGGTATCGGTTTTTGATATTACCGCTGAAGTTCCGAAATTGAAGGCCATCAGATTCCGATCTCTCAAATCTCTCACTGCAGCCGAGCAAGCTGAAATGGAACAAATCAAGGTTGACGTTGCCAATTGGCTGAATGATTTCAACGAGCTCGAAAAACTTTTAAAGAAGTCAATTCCTTACCGTTTAAAGGAAATTGATTTGACTGGAACTGATCCAAAGAAAGCAGCATCCGAAGCTCGGAAAGAACTCGAGATAGAGGATTGCGAAACTATAGGTAACATATGTAGGTTACTTGAGAGTGCCGGTATTAAGATAATGCAGCTCAAATCAAAATTGAAAGGCTTCTTTGGGCTTTCGATTGGACTTGATGGTGGTGGTCCGGCGATAGTTGTCAATGCTGACGGTTCGATTCCCGTCGAACGTCAGATATTCTCCGCTGCGCATGAGCTGGGGCATCTATTGCTTCATATCGCTTCATACCGGAACAATCAAATAGATGAGGATAAGAAGCAGGAAAAGGATGCGAGTATATTCGCAAGTTACCTCCTTATGCCTCAACGTTATTTTGAGGATATTTGGAGCGAATCGCGCGGATTGCATTGGGTGGATAGGGTGCTTTACACCAAGCGGTGCTTTCAAGTCAGCTATAAGACCGTTCTGAAAAGATTGATCGATGAGGGTGCTGCTGACGAGGATATCCATAAACTATTCTTTAAAGCATATAACGATCGCTTTAAAAAGCGGCTCGTTTTCAAGGAAGAACCTGAACCATACGTGACCAGTGAGGATGAGCCGGCTTTTTTGAGTCAGATCGATTTTATCGAAGATCGTTTCAGTCGAATGGTGCGGGATGCGCTGGAAAAGAACGAAATCAGCATGAGCAGAGCAGCCGAAATTTTGAATATCAGCCTGGCGGAAATGAGGGAGAGAGTGGAGGCATGGGAGATGATCGAATAGCAGATGAGCCAACTACTGTAATCATCACCGATGCCAGTGTCCTTATCGATTATTACACAGCAGACGCAAGGATATTATCTCGGATTTCAAGATGCATCGGATCGCTTGTTATTCCTCGTCAAGTTTTTGAAGAGGTACGACAAATAGAAGAGGCGCAAGCCAAAATCCTTGGAATTTCTATTTTGGATCCTGAACTCTCGCAATTCACAGAAGCCAGCATCAGAGGCGGGCCATTATCGAGAGCGGACAAACTCATACTCATCATGGCGCGTGATAGGGGCTATCCCTGCTGGACCAATGATTCACGGCTTAGAAAGAAGTGCCTCGAGGAAGGTATCCAAGTATTCTGGGGATTGGAGATCATGTTGCCACTGTGCAAGGGCGGTCAACTTCTTGAAAAAGCAGCCTTACGAATAGGAAGAAGAATCCACGAATGCAACAGGTTTTACATTACAGATGAAATTATAATGCGCTTTGAAAAAAGAGTGAGGAGCTTATTCAAGTAACAGTAACTGAGTAGTTCACATAATGCATCATGTCTTGCTGCAGACGTATTGCCATTCCCTAAAGGTGAAATCAAGAATTTGTAGTTTGATTGGTTATAAGTCATTTATTTGCAATAAGTCATTTCATTCTTACATGGCAAGAATGTCATATTTCCTGCAAGATAAGATAAATGTCAGAGAGCGCTTTGACGGATTCGCTAGTCGGCATCGATGGCCCGGAGGAATCGGTTGAGATCGCGCCATGCGACAATCTCGACGTCCTTGAACGAGCGGGTCTCATCACCGCCGTACACGATCCATCCGGGGCCCGATTCGTCGCCGGCGAGTGTCCGCCATCGGGAAATGCGGCGAGAAAACCACGTGGATTCTCAGTGGCGAACCGTTGCCGGTCCGGCTCTTCAAGCAGTACGTACGGCCGGTCTTGGAATAGATCACGGACAAGGGTTGTTATACCCGATTGGCGAGGTCCGGTGATGGCAACAACCGGATACTGTCGCACCGCCCGATCAACGGCGTCTGCTTTGGCTCAATACAATTTACAATTTGTCAATTTAGAGGTAAAGCGGCCGGCGAACTGTTTCGATTCACCCACAAGTAATAATCTTCATTTAACTTACGAATCACCACAACGTATTCACTTCCTCCGTCGGGCCACAGGCAAGTGATAATCTCCATCGCCGTAGGGTGTTGTGTGGATTTGAATCCATTTGCCATATGGATTCCCACTTGCTATCCTGAAGTCCCTTTTGGAACACTATCGAACTTTGGAGAGTGTCTCTATGAGTAAAGAACAGGCAGGTGTCTGTGCTGTATGCGGGCGCAAGGCCAGACGCAATTGCTCTGCGTTGGACGGATTTATCTGCAATAGCTGCTGTGGCGCCCGCCGCGGCGCCAGGATTGATTGTCCCGCTGAATGTGCCCATTTTCCGTTCGGCACGGCAGCCTATGGCATGTGGTTGAGAGTAGATACCGCATGGCAGTCGAAGGCGTTACAATATGTAATCGGCAAAGTCGGCAAGAATGAATTCAGAATAAAAGCCGAAAACTGTGTCCCACCCTGGGTCAAAGGGGACTCGGCATTTTTCCAAGGCGCCGCTGTTGCGCTCCTGCAATACCTGACTGTCGGTAAGGGTGATGGTACGGCTTCGATCGGGGAAATATGGAAAAGGGAAGGCTGGCCCGGATTGAACAACGACGAGCGCTATTTGGCTGAATACCGAAGCCGCTCCATCCCGGCAATACTCGAGGTGCAGAAGGTACTTGATGATACAGCAATGGAGTGCATCGACCTCCTGGACACGGAGAGGGGACGGTTCATCGTGTTCGACCGCAGTACGGCGAGCAGTGTGGGGCGTTTTGCCAAGATGGTTGTATGGATCACCCACTATCCCCATTTCACACGACTTGCCGGCGATGGCGTGCGCCTCCCCGATAGACTGTGTGAATCGTTTCTGTCGGAGATCCGGCGCCGCGCAAAGAAAGCAATGAAAAGCAAATCCGATGAAACCGTCAAACGCTACCTTGCGGAGCACTTCGTCGAGGCATTTGAACTGGTTGAAGAGCTCAGTACGGCAATGAGAGAGCAGATGATCGCATCGCTGGATTCGGATCAATGCAGGGCTTTTTACAAGCTTCTTGCCCCGCGCGTGGAGATCGAATCGATACTCGAAGGAAAATCCGATTTGGAGCTGGATGATGATCGGTCGCTCGAGCCGGATGACCCGCCTGATGTTTCCTACTACCAGTGGTTGAGACGTGGAGAGGCGAAGCTAATCGAGAAAGAGGCCAGGGGATTGATACAGCATGGAGATGAAGAAGAGGATGGCGTTGGCGTGCTTGGATCCGTCCGTCTAACCGATGATGAGTTGATCGTCGAAGCGAAGGGGCGGGTACTGTTTGAATTTGCCAAGAAGCTTACCCGGTCTTACTTCGAGAAAAGGCTCAAACTCGTGAAGGAAGAAACTATTCCGATCGAACACCTGTTGGAAGAACACGCGGCTTCCGATAGAGAGCCCGGCGAATCGCCGGATGGTATTCCTCCTGAGATCAAAAGGCAGTGGATGAGGAAGTTCTATGAAAAACGTTATTCCGGTTTTCTGGATGAGCCCGTGCCGATGCTCGACGATATGACACCTCGAGAGGCTTCACGTATTCCTTCCATGCGGCCGAAGCTGATGGAATTGGTCAAGCTGCATATACATGGAATGGACAGTATGGGTAAAGAGGAGGGTTTTGAAATAATCGATATGAACTGGATTATTGACGAATTGGGGCTCGATGAGTTGAAATAGAATGAAAGAAATAGCGGACGCGCGGCTGGCAGAAAGAAGATATCACCTAGCTAATCGCGGGGGGGGTGCCATCCGCCCGTTGCGAGGAAGCCGTACGGTCATCCCGGATCGCGTGCGGCGTGTCAAGCGGCGGTTTGCCCATGCGCACGAGGATCCGGTGCTTGACCAGATCCCGGTGCAGCGGGATCACGCCATCCGGCACATGCCGGCCATCCATCTCCACCCGTGACACGCCTCGCTCGCACCCTTCCGGATTCTCGACCTGAATTTCGTATACCGCCTCGCCATGACGATATCGCAGTTGGAAACCATTCCACCATCCGGGGATGACCGGATCCACCTGCATGCGATCCCCTTCTACCTTCAGGCCCAGGACCTCTTCGACCCAGGCCCGGTACATCAACGCCGCAGAGCCCGTATACCAGGACCACCCACCGTTACCGATGCGCCCGGGCAATCGGTACACATCGGCCGCGACCACGTAGGGCTCGACACCGTAGCGCCAGACCGTTTCCGGATCGCGCGCGCGCTCGATCGGATTGAGTATGTGCAGAATGTTCGCCGCACGCGTACCATCCCCCCGGCGTGCCATCGCCATGGCGAGCCACAGGGCGGCGTGGGTGTACTGGCCCCCATTCTCACGTACTCCCGGAGGGTACCCCTTGATGTATCCGGGTGACGGCTCCGATGTGTCGAAGGGAGGTTCGAGGAGCAGCACCAGGCCCTCGTCCTCGCGAACAAGATGTTTCCACGCCGATTCCAGGGCCGTATCAGCGCGGTCCTTATCGATGTGATCCGTATCGGCGCGGTCCGCATCGGCGGCGCCGCTCAGCCACGCCCACGATTGGGGCAGGGAATCGATCTTCGCCTCGTCATTCGCCGCCGAACCAAGGAGCGTGCCATCGTCGAAAATCGCCCGAAGATACCACTGCCCATCCCATGCCGCCCGTTCGACAAGCTTAACCAGCGCCTTTCTATCATCCCGGTACGTCCGGCCGAGATCCGGCCGGTCGAGCAGGTCGGACAGCTCGGCCATGCCCTGGAGCACATCCACGATGAACCACGCCAGCCAAACGCTCTCCCCCTTGCCCCCGGCACCCACGAGGTTCATCCCGTCGTTCCAGTCCCCCGTCCCCATCAGGGGCAACCCATTGGGCCCGACGGTCAGACCCCGTGCGACCGCGAGCCGGCAGTGCTCGAACAGCGTGTCGCGTTTGACCGAGACCTCCGGTGTGGATACGGTCTCGTGCTGACCGTCTTGCAGCGGAGGAGCGCTGAGGAAGGGGACCTCCATGTGCAGGATGTCCACATCGCCGGTGGTCCGGATGTAGTGGGCGGCGACGTAGGGCAGCCACAGAAGGTCATCGGAAATACGCGAACGGATACCTGCGCCGCCCGGTGTGTGCCACCAGTGCTGCACGTCGCCTTCCTCGAACTGGCGGCTCGCCGCGCGCAGGATATGCTCCCGCGCCAGCCCGGGGTGCGCGAGCGGGAAGGCCATGACATCCTGCAATTGATCCCGGAAACCGAATGCGCCGCCGGACTGGTAAAAGGCCGCGCGCCCCCAGATCCGGCAGCCGAGGCTTTGGTACAGAAGCCAGCGGTTGATCAGCAGGTCCGTTGCGAGCTCGGGGGTGTGCACTTCGATCGTGCCCAGCAGATCGTCCCACCACGTTCTCGTTCGGGTTAACGCGTTTTCGAACGCCGTGCCTTCCCGGTACGTTTGGATCAGTGCATGGATCTCCTCCACCGACCCGGCCTGGCCAAGCATGCATATGATCTCGGATCTCTCGCCGGGATCCAGGTCAACGGTGATTTGCAGCGCAGCGCACGGATCGAATCCGGCTCCCGTCCGCTGCGAAAGGTTGGTTCGCTCCATCGCCGCCGGTTCTCCCATCGTGCGATTGCGCCCCAGGACGGACGTGCGATCGCCGCTGTACGACTCCGCCGGGGGGCTCATGGCCGCGAAAGCCACCCGATCCCCATAATCCGGGTGGTAACGATTCCGGGCGAGCACGGCCCTGACTTCGTCATCCCAGGAGGTCGTGACGTGCATCTGGGAAGATTCACGGTGCTCGCCCAGTGTCCATTCGACATAATACGTAACCGACAGCGTGCGATGCCGGGAGGAGTCGTTCCGTAACAGCAGCCTTTGCAGCTTGACCGGATCGCCGCCGTTCTCGTCCACCGGAACGAAAACCGTCAGTTCCTGCTCGATCCCATGGCTGTTATGCTCGAATGCGGTGTATCCCGCCCCGTGCCGTGCCCGGTAGGCGGTCTCCTCACGGATCGGCGATGGGGTCGGCGTCCAGTAGATACCGGTTTCCTCGTCCCGGATGTACAACGCCTCGGACGGCGGATCCATCACGGGGTCGTTCGACCAGTGCGTCAGGCGATTGCGCTGGCTGTTGCCGTACCAGGTAAATCCGGCCCCCGTTTCGCTGATCAATGTTCCGAATGTCGGGTTGGCGATGACGTTGACCCAGGGCGCGGGCGTGTGGATGCCGGGACCGAGATAGATCGCGTATTCGCGCCCGTCCGGGGTAAAACCGCCCAGGCTGTTGAAGTAGGGTAGCTCCATGAAGGGGAGCGGAGCCGAAGGATCCCGGGGCGCGCGTTTCCGGGCAATGGGTTCCGGCAGATCGGGAGCTTCCGTGGGCACGCCCAACTGCTGGGGCAGTGTGCCCCGGGCCGCCACCAGAACCACGGCCGCCGCGGCTCGGAGCAGCATGAGGTCTTCCTCCGGGATGAGATCCGCGCTGCGCAGATAGATCCCCCCCGGCCGATCGACCCCCGTATCCATTGAATGCGCCTGGATCAGGCCCTCGATTCGTTCACGCAGCGGCTGCTCATAACCGCTAGCCTCCTCGTTGAGGATCACCAGGTCCGCCATCAACCCGTGCATTCGCCAATAGGCGTGCGCCTGGAATATTTGACGGACCAGGCTGATATCCCGCGCCTGGCCGATGACGACGAGGGCGATCGGCACATCACCCGAGATTCCGTAGGGCCACAGGCCGGCTTGACCTTTGCAGTTCTTGTCGATGCATTCGGCGGGAGAACGCAGGAGAGGATTGGGGAACAGCAGGTGGCTTGCCAGCTGCTGGAAGCGGCGGGCTTCGTCCGGTTGGATGCGAAGCAATCGCAGCTCGAGCTGGGCGGAGGCCCACGCGATATCCATCGCCCGCTCGATCGCATGGTGATCGCTGTATTTACTCATCAGCCTGAGGACCTGCTCGCGCGTTTCGCCGGCTGCGAGAACCATGGAAACCTCGACGCGCTTGCCCGGACCGATGGTCACGCTGCGCCGCAGGCTGAGGATCGGGTCGAGGACAAAACCCTCGCTGTTGGCGGGCTCCTGGAAGACACCCATCGGGTTTGCGAGTGTCCGCCCGCGTCCGATGAACGGGCGCCGGTCGGTTTCGAACTGCATGGTTTCATCCCCGGCACCTTCGAGGATCCCGGCACCTTCGAGGATCCCGGCACCTTCGAGGGAGCCGGCACCTTCGACGGTCCCGGCACGTTCGAGGGTAAGGCGGTGCGCGACATAGATGGGCGGATCGTCCTCGCTGCGGGGCCGTCGGTACGCGAGGAGCGCTTCATGTTCCGGCACTGCCTCGGTTTGGATGAACAGCTTATTGAAGGCCGGATGCTGCCGGTCCGCGTTGTGCGGCGCCGTCGAGATTTCAACGTAGCTCGTCAGATCGAGGCGGCGGGTGCGAACGGACCGGTTGAATAGAGTGATCCGTCGAATCTCGACGTCGTCTTCCGGTGAGACGATGACTTCCGTTTCGGTTCGAATACCGTTATCGTCGCGCCGGAACACGGCCCGGTCCAGCGCGAAGTTGACGGAATACGCCTCGACCTTTCCGCCGGTCGGGTGATACGTATTGGACCATAATCGATTCGAATCGGCTTCATATATGTAGCAGAAGGTTCCCCACGGATCCCTGGTGCGATCCGACCGCCAGCGGGTAATCTCGCAGTCGCCCCACCGGCTGTATCCACCGCCGGCGTTGGTGAGCATCAAACAATAACGGCCGTTCGAGAGCAGTTGTGTTTTGGGCGTGGCGGTATGGGGCGTGTCGAATTTGCTTACCGATGGCGCCACCTCGACGACGCTCATCACCGACGGCATTTTCTCCCGCGTGGGGATGTGGTGCAGCGCAGGCAAGAGGGGGATGCGTTCATGGAGCAATGGCTCGACCGCACGTACGCGTGGGTCGGCATGGAAACGGCGCTGGATGGGATTGCCGTGAATGAAGTTGGTCAGCGACAGGAAACCCATGCCTTGATGATGGGTCATGTAAGCCCGTACAATCAACCCGCGCTCGCCCTCACGACGTGGTTGCCGGCCGAAGTCGATCGCTTCATAATAGCCGTAATCACTCAGAAGCCCCAATTTGGCCAGTCGTCTCAGATTTCGTACGGTCTCTCTCGGCGCTGCATTCACCGCCAGAAGGGTGGCATAGGGCGCTACGACGACCTCTTCCCGAACGCTACGCTTCAGCCCGAGCGCCGGTACGCCGAAGGCCTTGTATTGGTAAGTCTTATTGACGTCCAAATCTCCAAAAGCAGACTCCGAGATCCCCCACGGCACGCGGCGCTTGCGGCCGTATGCGATGTGGATCGCCACGGTTTCCCCGATCGCCTTGTCCAGGAGTGAGTTCCCGTACGAGCGTTGGAAAATCAGCGGCATCAGATATTCGAACATGCTCCCCGCCCAGCTGAGCAGCGCCCGGTGCCGGCCGATCGAACCGTAGGGCCGGCTCATGGAGAACCAATGCTCGATTGGGACGTCCCCCCGGGCAATGGCGATGAAACTTCCAAGTCGCGCCTCACTTGCCAGGAGATCGTAGTAGGAGCTATCCAGGCGACCTTCAGAGACGTTGTAGCCGATCGAAAACAGACGCCGCCGGGTGTCATACAGGAAGCGCACGTCGATCGATTCGGATAACTCGCGTCCGTCCCGGATGAGCTGCCTGTCCAACGCCAGCATTTCGCTGGCCAGCCATTTCGATTTTGCGAAGGCCTGCATGAGGCGGTCGATCCATTCGAAGAGGGGGTCTGCGTCCGTGGGCGCCTCCTCCCGGATCGACCGGAGCAACTGAATGCAGGCAATGTTTCCGTCGGCGAGATCGAGAAGCGAAGGCGCGCGATGCAGGTTCCCGCGGCACGCGAGCAGTACATCCTGACCCAGCCGGGCGATCTCCTCTTCCGTCTTTTCATCGAGGATTTCGATCCAGGCGAGGTAGCGATCCGCGATCCCGAGCCA
>CBFCXB010000062.1:0-9546 GCA_965601905.1 uncultured bacterium
TCTGTATTTCTGGACGTAGCTCCTCGCCCGGTTGGAAAGCTTTTTGGCCTTCCCAACGTATATGACCCGGCCGGTACGGTCCTTCATGAAGTACACACCGGGCAAGTCGGGAAGCTTTGCGACCTTTCTCTTCAATGAATCTGTCTGATTACTTGACAACGATGAACCTTTCTAGTATGTTATCCTCTCTTGGAGGTGAAACGTTCATGCCGACACACAAATCAGCCTGGAAGAGGATGCGTCAGAACGAGAAGCGCCGCACACAGAACAAGGCACATCGCTCGTACCTGCGCAAGGCGATAAAAACATTCAAGGCTCTCGACGATCCCGGCACGGCGAGCGAACAGCTGCCCGGTGTCGTATCGGTCATCGACAGGATGGCGAAAAAGGGAATTATACATCATAGCACCGCCGCGCGGATGAAATCCCGGCTCACCAGACGAACCCGCGGCGCCTAGTCGCCGATCCGCGAGATTATCATCTCGATGGCTTCGTCCGCAGGGATTTCCTCGATCCGGCGTTTGGCTCTGGAGAATAGTTCTACCTTCCCCTCCCTGAGCTTCTTTCCCACGGTCAACCGAAGCGGGATGCCCACCAGGTCGGCATCCTTGAACTTGACGCCCGGGCTGAGGTTCCGGTCGTCGAGGAGCGGCTCGATGCCATGCGCCTCCAGTTCACGCTCGAATGCAAACGCCCGCTCCATGACCGTTTCATCGGTTACATTGACGGGCAGTATCATGATCTTGAAGGGCGCCACCGACATCGGCCATACGATGCCGTCCTCGTCGTGGTGCTGCTCGATAACGGCGGCCGCCATTCTGGAGATGCCGAATCCGTAGCAGCCCATGATGAACGGTTTGCTCGTGCCGTCGCGGTCGAGGAATGTGGCGTTCATGCTCGTGGAGTACTTGTCACCGAGCTTGAATATGTGTCCCACCTCGACGCTGCTCTTCTTCATGGGCCTGTTGCATGTAGGACACAGATCCCCTTCCCGTGCCCACACGAGATCGGCGAACCGCGTAATCGTAAAATCCCGGCCGGCACAGACGCCCCGTAAATGCCGATCGCCCTTGTTGGCGCCGACGATCATCGGTCCGTGGCGTTCTAAAAGCTGGTCGGCGTAGATTTCGACCTTTCCCGGTAATCCGACAGGCCCGGAAAAACCGACCGGGCCGCCGGTCAGGAGCCGGATCTCATCCGGTTCCAGAAACCGCACGGGGCCGTCACCCTCGAAGAGGGTGGCGAGTTTGATGTCGTTGACCTCGCGGTCGCCGGGAACAAGTACCGCCACGGTGCGTTCGCCCACGCGATAGAGAAGGGTCTTCACGATCTCTCGCGGGCTTACGTTGAGAAATCGTGCAACCTTCTCGACGGTCGTCACTCCCGGCGTTTCGACCTCCCGGAAGTCCTCACCCCCTCCCCCGCCTTCCCGTTGTTCTTCCGCCTCACGCGCCGCACCCCGTTCAAGGTTGACGCCGTAGCCGCACTCGCAGCTCAGTATTTCCGATTCGCCGTTCTCGGCGAGTACCATGAATTCGTGAGATTCGCTTCCGCCGATATAGCCCGAATCGGCCTCGACCATCCGGTAGTCGAGCCCGCACCGCTGTATGATCTTTCCATAGGCAGATTCCATATCGCGGTACATCTTGTCAAGCGACTCATCATCCTCGCTGAAGCTGTAAGCATCCTTCATGATGAACTCCCGCGCCCGGATGACGCCGTATCGGGGACGGATCTCATCGCGGAATTTGGTCAATATCTGATACAGGCACTGCGGAAGGTCCCGGTAGCTCCTCATCTCGTCGCGCGCCACCATCGTTATCACTTCCTCGTGCGTTGGGCCGAGCGCGAATAAGCGTTTGCGGCTGTCACGCACCGTGAACAGCTCGGGACCGAACTTGTCGAGTCTGCCGCTTTCCTCGTATATCCCGGTCGGGTGCAGGATCGGCATGAGCACCTCCTGGCACCCGATCGCATCCATCTCTTCCCTGACGATACGCTCGATATTCTTTAGCACCCGGAATCCCAGAGGAAGGAAGGTGTAGATACCCGATGTGAGTTTCTTGATCAGACCCGCGCGCAGCATCAGGCGGTGACTGGGTATCTCCGCCTCGTGCGGGATCTCCTTGAGTGTCGGAATACAGCTCTTCGACCAACGCATGTGTTTTATTCCCTTTCCTGCAAGATCATGTCATCGCATATGTATTGCAATCGTAACATTAAAGATAGTACACTCCCCGCCGAACGGTCAAACCGAAAGATGCCCCGTTCTCATCGTAAAGCGGATGTCCGCTCCTAACAACGGGAAGTGGTCTCATGGCGCTCGATTTCCTCACAATGCTGGCGGAAGGCGTCGTGCTGTTCGACGGGGCGATGGGCACGATGCTCTATGAACGTGGTATATTCATCAACCGTTGCTTCGATGAAATAAATCTTTCCAATCCCACCCTCGTCAGCGATATCCATACAGAATACATCGATGCGGGCGCGGACGTCATTGAGACAAACACATTCGGCGCAAACAGATTCAAACTGAAGGCGCACAGCCTTGATGATCGGCTCTACGAGATAAACCGCGAGGGAGCGGAAATAGCGCGGCGGATGGCCGGAGAGGATACGCTGGTGGGCGGTTCAATCGGTCCGCTCGATATCAAGATAGAGCCGTGGGGACCCACGTCCAACGAGGAAGCGGCCGGTGCGTTCACCGAGCAGGCACAGGCGCTCCTCGACGGTGGTGTGGATCTGTTCGTGCTCGAAACATTCGCCGATCTGAACGAGATCCACCAGGCAATAAACGGCGTGAGGAGCGTGAGCGACCGTCCCGTCGTGGCCCAGATGACCCTCCAGCGGGACGGGTCGGGTCCCTACGGCACCGAACCGGGCGAATTCGCCGTGAGGCTCAACCAGTGGGGAGCGGACGTGGTGGGTGTGAATTGCTCGGTCGGGCCGAAAACAATGCTCGAAGCGGTGGAGAAGATGGTCAAGGCGTCGTCGTGTTATATCTCGGCCCAGCCGAACGCCGGTATTCCGCAGAATGTCGAGGGCAGGAACATGTACATGGTTTCGCCCGAGTACTTCGCCGAGTACGCACGGCGATTCGTGCAGGTCGGCGCCAGCGTCGTCGGTGGCTGCTGCGGTACGACTCCCGCGCATATTCGGGCGATGCGAGATGCGATACGCACGATCCATCCGTCACGGAGAACGTACAAGCGGAAGATACCTCGGGTCAGCGTGGAGAAAGAGGTGGAACCGGTTCCGATGCGGGAGAAATCACGCCTCGCAAGCCGTATCGCGGGTGGAGAATTCGTGACGCTTGTCGAGGTCGTACCGCCGCGCGGATGCGACCCGCACGCGGTGCTTGAATCGGTCGGCCACCTGCCGAAGGCGACGGTGGACGCCATTAACATACCGGACAGCCCGCGGGCCTCATCCCGGATGAGCCCCCTCTCCCTCGCCGTGCTCATTGAGCAGCGTGCCGGCATCGAAACGGTGCTCCACTACTGTTGCAGGGACCGTAACATACTGGGGATGCAGTCCGATCTGCTCGGCGCCCATGCGCTCGGGCTCAGAAATATCCTGCTCATAACGGGGGATCCGATCAAGACGGGGGACTACCCCGATGCAACGGCCGTATTCGACATCGATTCCATCGGTCTCACCAACGTCGTTCACGAGCTGAACCGGGGACATGACATCGGGGGCAGGCGGCTGTCAATACCGACATCGTTTTTAATCGGCGTCGGCGTGAATCCCGGCACCGTCAACTTCGACGAGGAAATGCGGCGGTTCTACTGGAAGGTGGACGCAGGCGCCGAATTCGCGATCACCCAGCCGGTCTTCGATATCGGCCAGTTCGAGAGATTCCTCCGTCACATAGAACCAAAACGCATTCCGATCATCGCCGGCATCTGGCCGCTCGTCAGCTTCAAGAACGCCGAGTTCATGAACAACGAACTCCCCGGCGTCAGCGTGCCGGATGGCATCATGAAGCGGATGCAGGAGGCGGGTGGCGGCGGGGCGGCGATGCGCGAGGGCGTCTCGATCGCCGTCGATATTCTCCGTGAGTTGCGGCCGCACATCGACGGCGTGCAGATCAGCGCACCGTTCAACCGGCACGAGCTCGCACTCGACGTGCTCAGCCGGGGCATCGATGGATGAGATGCTCCTCCTCGCCATAATCGGTGGGTTGCCGCGGGTCCTGTCGCCGATCCACCCCACCGTGCTCGCTTCTGGCTGCGCGCGGTGGGGCCCCGCTCGGCACCACCCGCGGCGATGTATTGTTTACCACTCGAGGCTAGAAATTGAAACCGAGAAAAAATCCGAAGCGGGTATCCTTTTCGATCTCTTTGAAGTCCGTGCGCCTGCTGAAGTTGACCCTGATGACGGGAAGGTACCCCATGTTCATCTCGATACCGGTGCCGAAGCTCCCCAGCCAGTCAGTATCCCTGCCGAGAAAACCGTACGCGCGGCCGACGTCGAAGAACAGGGATCCCCTAAACAGCGGAAAATCGATGTGCCCGAACGGTAATCCGACAAGGAGCTTGTCGAGCAGGGGAAAACGGATCTCGTTGTTCAGCAGGATGATTCGCTTGCCGGCATACTCGCGGAAATCGTATCCGCGCAGATCCCATGAACCGCCGAGGTAAAAGAGCTGGAGATCGCTCCCCCAGGCATTTCTGCTCACCAGCCGCTGCGCGAAGACAATGCGCCGGGTGAGATTGATGTAGTTGCGCAGGTCGAAGTGAAGGGTGGTGCTCTCGTAACGGGAACCTTGGAGATCGAGCGTATTGCCGAAGGCGACGTTCATACGGTGCCCCTTGAGGGGTCCCCCGATGTACCAGACGATATTGTCCGTGGTGAACGAGAGATAGTTCGAGATAAGCCAGCTTTTCCCCTCCTGTAAGCCGAGGTAGGTGATGTCATCGTCGCGCTCCATCCCCTTGACCACCGTCGACACTTCCACCCGCGTGAATTTCGAGAGGGGATAGCTGACGGCGCCCATCACACCGTACCGTCGCTCGAACCGGAGAAGATCGTAAAAGGTCCCCATGTAGCTGGCGAGATGGAAGGCGCCGAAGGCGTAATTGAGTCTCCTCTCGAGGTTCACGTAGGTGAAGGCGACGTTGATGTTTCGCCAGAAGTTATCAAAATCATCCGAGGCGCTCCCGAATAACAGTATGAGCTGGTGGTTGCCGAGAATGTCAGTCAGAAACAACTGTGCACCGTTGCCCATGTAGCCAAAATCGGGATCCACGGCGAATGCCGCGCCGATGAAGTCTAATCCGAACTTGAGACCGTAATCCCTCGTCTTGAAGCTCTCGCTCGTGTCGGTCAATCCCGGTTTCCAGTGAACGCCGGGAAGCCCGGCGGCTTGGACCGGCACGGCGTTCCCGTTTCGCTTCAGACCGGAACGGAACACCTTGTACGTGCCGCCGCTGTAAACCGCGGTGAGGAACTTCTCCCCCCCCGTGCAGGGCGTCGGTTCGAACGCTCCCCCGAGAACGTTGGTCTGCCGAATGATCGTATTGCCCGCGAGGAGATAGACATCGAAAACGCCGCCGCGGTCCGAGGAGAACAGAACGCCGTCTCCATCGGGCAGCCAGCGGGGATCGTGATCCTGGTACAGCCCGTCGGTGAGGGGAGTGATCGTGCGATCCGCCACATCGAGCGTATAGAGCGCCGTGCAGCGCCCCGCTCCACCCCTGCATCGATCGGAGTGGAAGACGAGTGTCTGTTCCCGCGGGTGCCAGTCGGGGCTGGAATCTTCGAAATAATCGTCGGTGAGCCGCTCCAGAACATCGTCGTGCAATGTATAGAGAAAGAGATCGGACTTGCCATGGTTGTCGATTGCCGAGAATGCACAGCGCCGGCCATCGGGTGATAGTACGGGCGAGTTGATGATGCGAAGATTTTTGAACAGCAGCCTCTCCAGCACCTTCGCCCGCGTAGCGCTGAACAGGTAAATCGCGTCGCGCTCACCACTCTTTGCCACGAAGATGAGTGTGTCGCGCCGCGCGGATATCCTGCTCCGCAGAAGTGGGATCGATTCGAATGTCGTTGAACTGCCGCCGCGGACGATGGTTTCTTTTCTCCACCTTCCATCCCTCCCACGGACGAGCTCGAAGAGATCGATACTCCCCAGCCCGAAACCGAGGCAAAAGTACCGCTCCTTTCCATTCTCGTCCAGAACGCAGACCGGATGGTTCTCGAACGACCGTTCCTTGGGCGAGAGCTGGTCGGCGATCTCGACGATACGCCTCCGATTGAGTATGGAGGGGTAATACCGCCTGCGCAGGTACTCCTCCCACTCATCGCTCAGCTGCTCGACGTCCCTGCCGATACTGGATCTGAGAATGATGTCGAATTTATCGCTCTTCCACCAGTTCTCGAGAATAAGGGGAACCGCTTCATCGCCGAAACGGGTTGCGATGTAGTGGAGGACATTCTCTCCGACCTTATACATCATGTAGGTGCCCTCTATGCGCCACATCTCCTTGAGCGGCAGAAGGGTGCCGGATGTAACGGCGTCCCGGATGAACATCTCCGCCTCACTGTCGAGCCCGCGACGGGCTATGAACTCGGCGAGTCCCTCGGTGAACCAGAGCGGCGGATGCGAATAGGTGAACCGCCGGTGCGCGTTCATGACCTGCCGGAGCTTCTCGAGCATGAAGGCGTGTGTCAGCTCGTGGCGGTAGATAGCCTCGAGCTTGTCATACGATCCCATGAAGGGGAGCGCCACCCTACCCTTGATGAACTCGGTGAACCCGGCGGTCGCCTCGGAGATCATGTACGGGAGTACGTTCGTTTCCTTGAAGTCGTGATGCGTACCGTAGAGTATGACCGGGATCCTGCGTTCGAACGCCACGTTGAAATAGGCGGAGTACTCCTCGTGTATATCCTCCGTGATGCCGGCGACGAATTCGGCGATCGGGCGCTCGTCGGGGTAGTAGAAGATCTCGGTGTGCGCCGTATCGATGACCTTCCAATCCTTTGGCGCGTATTGCACCTTGTTTTTTCCGAACGGGTACTGCGCTGAAACCGGCGCGGAGAAGAGGAATACTAACAGGACACTGACGGCGATTATTTTCAATACGTTACGCATCGTTGAAACGGCCTCACCTCTATCCTTAATGTGCATATGCATGGACAGGATGGCAAGCGATAACTACCGCCGCTCGAGTGGTGATTGCACCAGCGGCGAGGTCCCCACGCAGCCGGTACGGCCGCTTCATCGCGTTGTATAATCCGCGAGGAAAAATCCACCGGTGAACGAGACGACCGCCGGCCCGACGAGCCGGCAGTTCGTCGCACCGTCCTCGACACGATCGAAGTTCACCTCGAGCTCATCACCCCCGGAGGTCTCGCATGTCACCGGCGGCGCCGCGAGTCCGAGATGCGTGGCGACGACGGCGGATGCGACGGCGCCTGTGCCGCAGGCGAGCGTTTCCTGTTCCAGACCGCGCTCGTATGTCCGGTAGGTCAGCCGGTCTGGCCGATGTACCGTTACAAGGTTCACGTTGGCCCCCGCCGGTTGGAATGCGGGATCGTGCCGAACGGACCGGGCGAGCGGGAGAAACCGCTTGGTTGTATAGCTACGGGCATCCGTCGCGAGGATGACCGTGTGCGGAACGCCGGCCACGGCGAAATGGGCTTCCACGCCTGCATCATCGAGGGGAATGTGCAGCCGGAGCCCATTCACCTCTTCGATGCCGACGGCGACCATTTCCCCGAGCACCTCCGCCCGCACAATGCCGGAGCCCGTTTCGAATTCCATCTCTCGCTTCGCGATGCCCCGCCGGTAGGCGAACAGGGCCGCACAGCGGGCGCCGTTTCCGCACATGGCGGCCTCGCCGCCGTCGCTGTTGTAATACCGCATTCTGAACCGCCCGTTCGCGGCGGGCCGTAGGAGGATCAGTCCATCGGCGCCGATTCCGCGATGTTGCGCACAGAGGGCGGCGACGGTACCGACGTTCGGTTCGAACCGTTTATCCATATCGTCGATCATGATGAAGTCGTTTCCGGCCCCATGCATCTTCGTGAAATCTATCGTGTCCGCACTCATCGGCTCACTCCCGGTCCAGGGTGATCGGTTCGAGCGTTTGTGATTCTCCCGGTTTCACTACGAGCGTGTCGGGAACGACATAACAGGGTTCCCGGAGGGAGACGGTCGAATCGGCGGGATTCAGGTATTCGCCGCACGCGCTGTCAG
Organism: uncultured bacterium; assembly: GCA_965601905.1. Classification (GTDB taxonomy): domain Bacteria; phylum Krumholzibacteriota; class Krumholzibacteriia; order Krumholzibacteriales; family Krumholzibacteriaceae; genus DATKWS01. The sequence goes on from CBFCXB010000062.1 coordinate 8,210, forward strand.
CCGCCATGTCGATGAAGGTGGTGACGGTGTACCCTCCCGGCGGGATCATCTTGATGACGAAGTTGCCCGTCGTGTCCGCGGCCACTACGATCGGCCGTTCACCGGGGACGAGCGGCGTCAGTTTCACCGTCGGATTCCTCTCGAGTCCCGTCATGTCGATAACGCGGCCCTCGACCGATCCGGGCTCATTCGGATCGATGATGTAGATCAGAATGCCGTCAATACCCGTGCGATCCTCTGTCAGTACGATGGTATCGGGAAACAGAGCCGAGAATTCGCTCCCATCGGTAAAGACACCGTCACCATTCTTGTCCGTGAAGGCCCGGAGGATGAAACGGGCGCTGTCTGTCGGCACTGCACGGAGGGTGAAATCGCCGAACTTGTCGGCGAATGCAATACGCGCTTCCCGCTCCTTCCTGACGTCGATGGCGGTATCGGCCACGGCGAAAATCGCAGCCACACCCGTCGAATCCGGTTGCTTCTTGAACAAAATCTTGCCGCTTATCATGCCTTCAGCGATCTGCCGCGATGTCGCAAAACTGAAGGTGACCGGTGTTGTGCTTTTGACCTGGTGGTTGTCCTGGTAACCCGACTTGAGGAGTACGGTGACGGTTGTCTCGGGGAGAAGCTCCTCGAATTCTATCATTACCCTATCCCCCTTCACCTTGATCGATTTGAAACCGAGAGGGGGATAGGTGACTACCCTGTTCTTGAAGCTGTCACCGTCGAGCTTCTCGTCGAACCGGATCGTGACGTCGGTGTCGCGGGCGACGCCGGCGGAATCCGGCACGGGTGCTATCGCGACGACTCGCGGCGCAATCTTGTCCTCGGGCCCTCCCGTGGGGGACTCCACGACGGCGCACGCGAGTAACAGGCCGGCCGTGACGACGCCGATCAACCGCTTCACGTTCTCTACTCCTCCCCCGGAATCAGTAGTGCGAGTATGGCCCGCTGTATGTGGAGCCTGTTCTCGGCCTCCTCGTACACGAGCGATTGCGGTCCGTCGATGACCGAACCGGTCACCTCTTCTCCCCGGTGCGCCGGAAGGCAGTGGAGGAATATACCCTCCTTGTCTGCGTGCGCCATGAGGTGATCGTTGATCTGGAAATCCCTGAACTCCCTGATCCGGACCTCTCTCTCGCTCTCCTGACCCATGCTGGCCCACACATCCGCGTAGATCACGTTGGCGCCCTGCACCGCTTCAATCGGGTCCTCCACCCACCGGTAATCGGGATCGCCGTCTGGCCTGATGTCCGCTATGTAATCGTCCGAGATCGCGTACCGGCGGGGAGAGCTCAGGATGAACGTGAACGGGTATCGGGCCGCGGCGTTCAACC
>CBFCXB010000063.1:0-9525 GCA_965601905.1 uncultured bacterium
CCTTGCGGTGCAACATCAATTATTTAAAGCGTTGCGTTTCAAAATTGAATTCAGGTGATAATAAGTATGAAAACAAATTAGATGTCAATATAATTTGACGTAGCAGGCATGAAGGTGTGCAGCGTAGGCGGGTAATTATTTATTATTTATAAGCGATACTCTTTTCGAATCCCTCTCAATGGTGAATCGTTCTTATTAAAAACGAGGGAATTAGATTACCAAATGCGTCCGATTGAACAATAAAAACGCTCGCTACCCCACTATTAAAACTTCTCGTCGTACTTCGTCCAGAGGTCATCGCCGAGCTTCCAGTACACCGCATCGATCTTCTCGCACCAATCGAAGGTGTACTTCGAGAGGTAATCGACCGCTTTCTGCGGGTCCTCCCGGAGCAGGCGCACCGCCTCGTCCTCGACGCGGCGCTGGTCGGCGAAGAGCTTCTCGCGGATCGGGTCGCGCACCGCGTAGACGTCGTGCCGCATCTCGCCCCACCGGTGCGCCGCGATCGTGCTGACGCGGTTCACTCCCCACCAGGCGCTCTCGCGCGTATATCCGGGGCGGCCACCCTCGCCGCCGAGGCGGTACGAGTCGGGAAGCCGCGTCACGCAGCTGTAGAGCGGCGCGTAACAGTTCATCGCGGGACAGTCCCACCCCATCCAGACGAGCCCGCCAACCGGGTCGGGCAGCCAGTCGCGCGACTGTGTGATGAAAACGTAGATACAGTAAAACCGCGCGATGGTGCGCTCTCCCATCTCGTTGAGGGCGCCGTTGATCTTCCACAGCGGCATCTGGTCGTAGTTCATGAACGGATTGGCGTAGGGGCTCTTGACCGCCTTGCCGTCCTCGTCGGTGACGAGCATGAGCTTGGTCATGTCGTACTCGGTCCCCTCGTACGTGTCGGCAAAGAGCTCGAACATCTTGTCGACCGAGACCTTCTCCTCGGGCTTCACGGAGAAGGGAAAGTTCTCGCCGTTCGGGTCGAGCCCCAGGGACGGGGCGAGAATATCGAAAACGCGCCACTCGCGCCGGCGCGCCCACATCGATTTGCGGTCGCCGTAGACGTAGGCGAAGCGGAACGGCTCGCCGCTTTTCGGATCCCACAACCCCAGCTCCTCCGCGGCGGAGAAGACATTCTTCGAGGCCATGAAATTATCTTTATCCTTGAGGTCGATCTCGAGAATGCGGCTCGAGTTGCCGTTGATGCTCACGTGATCGTCGGGCACACGCTGCGCCGCCCAGACGGCGCCGATTTTCCCCTGGCCGGGCCCGACCACCTCGAAGTGCCAGACCTCCTTGGTATCGGCGAACGTGAGGCACTCGCCGCCGTCGTTGTAGCCGTACTTCGCGAGCAGCTCGCCCGCCGTCTTTATCGCCTCGCGCGCCGTGGCGCACCGTTCAGCGAGGAGCCGTGTCAGCTCGTAGCAGTTGATCATCCCCTTATCGCTCAACAGGAGATCTTTCCCCCCGAATGTCGACTCGCCGATCGCGAGCTGGCGCTCGTTGATGCAGGGGTAGATCGAGAATATGTACCCGTACGTCTCCGGCACCTGCGGGATCGATCCGGCATAGATCATCCCCGTCGTATCGCCGGGACCGACCATGTAGTCGGAATTTTTATAGATGATCGTCTCGGCACCCTTGGGGTGCTTCATGTGCGGCACGACGCTCATCCACGTCCGGCCGTCGTGACCGTCGCAGGTGTGCGAGGTCATCACCGAGCCGTCGGTGGAGGCGAGGCGCCCCAGTGTGATCGTGGTGCACCCGTCGCGCGTCCCGCCGGGGCCGGCGAGGAGCCCGCCCGCGGGCGCAAAGAGCATCGCGGCGGCGAGAAGAAATAGTATAGGGGTGAATACAAAATGATGCTGCAATCGAGAAATATATCTCATTTTTTCCCTTCCTTGAAAGACAATGTACTACCACGGCCTCATAACATATATAATCAGTGTATAATACAGGAAATCGCTCGGTGTGTGCAATGGACTTTTCACCTAACTTTGCACTGAACTTGCGCTGAATCGCTGAATTTGCGCAAAACGATACGAGCTCTCCCATCCGGGCCGCTAACACCGGAAGGGCAAAGATTTCAGAAATGATACATGCAGGACCGGGGAATGAGCTCACAGGAAAGCGCTCATTCCCCGTTACTATTTGAAGCCCGGCTCGATCTCGATCCTCGCCCTACTCAGTCACCCTCGCCTTGATGATACGCATCGTGTACTCGGGCTTGCCGCCCTCCGGGGCCGGCTGCTCCTCGATCATCAGTACTCCTCGAACTCAGCAACTCATAGAAGAAGCTCCCCACCTTCTCAGGCATATCACGCGTCTTCTTCCCGCCCGCGAATCCCTCGCCTTTCTCAGAGACCGATATCCGAGTCGAAATGTAGAGAATCCCTCCCGCCTCCTGGCGCCTCCCCTCGGCCACATGGCGCTTGTACTCGGGAAATGCCCGCCTGAATTCGTCCTCGTCCCTCGTGATCGCCACCACGTAGCGTTTCGTGGCATCGGGAACGATACCCGTTATGAGAAGGCCGTGGGGGGGAGCGTCGGCGGGTATGATCTCACTCATTCTGAATTTGGTGCTTTTTTCTCCTCTCCACCCCGGAGGCATGGTATCGCGTCGCACAATCTTACCCTCTCCATAAAAGGGCAGAGCCCCCAATGTGCCCTTCAATTTCGGGTTGATTATGAGATCTTCCTTGCCCTGTATTGTGGACCCCGAAAACGGGACAGTATATTAAGGTGTAATAGCACTGTTCCAGAAAGGGGTATTAATGGGCAGACGGAAGTTTACAAAAGAGCTCAAAGCGAAGGTAGCATTGGAAGCGATTAAGGGTCAGCGAACGCTGAACGAACTGGCAAAGGAATATGGTGTTCACCCGAATCAGATCGGGATTTGGAAGAAGAAGTTGCTGGAAGTAGCGCCCGAGGTATTCAGCCGTGGCAAGGACAGAGATGCGGAGCGGGCTAAAGAGGAGCGGGACCGGTTGTACAAGAAAGTAGGGCAACTTCAGATCGAAGTGGACTGGCTAAAAAAAAAGACGGGCCATCTCGATTAACGGTGGCGGAGAAGCGACACATGATCGAGGCTGATAACAAGAAACTGAGTGCCCGCTGACAGTGCGAGCTGCTGGGGTTGTCGAAGTCGAGCTACTACCGGATGCCGGCACCTGAGCCGGACGAGAATCATAAACTTATGCGGTTGATGGATGAAGAGTATACACGTCATCCGTTTTTAGGAAGCCGCGGGATGAGGAATTATCTCCGCCGGGAAGGATACAGGATAAACCGCAAGCGCGTGCAGCAGTTGATGCGGGTAACGGGATTGGCTTCGATAGCGCCCCAGAAGCGCACCAGCATACCTGCGCCTGGTCACAAGGTGTATCCCTATCTGCTGCGCAAGCTGGATATCACCAGGCCGAATCAGGTCTGGTGTAGCGATATAACCTACCTTCGGTTGAAGCATGGTTTTGTGTTCCTGACCGCCGTAATGGACTGGTACAGCCGTTACGTGTTGTCCTGGGAAGTCTCGGTGACAATAGACGACAGTTTCTGTGTCAGTGCTCTTGAGCGTGCGCTTCGTTGCAATCCCTGGCCTGATATCTTCAACACGGATCAGGGATCCCAGTACACCGGCACGGCATTTACCGGGGCGTTGGAGGATCACAATGTGAATATCAGCATGGACGGCAAGGGTAGAGCGATGGACAACATCATGATCGAGCGCCTCTGGAGGAGTCTGAAATACGAGGATATCTACCTCAAGGATTATGAGACGCTGGAGGAATTGATGGCAGGTCTCAGGGTGTATTTTTTATACTACAACAACGCCAGGTCGCACCAGTCGCTCGATGGAAAAACTCCGGCCGAGGTCTACAACGGCATCTCTCTCAATGGAGCTGCATGATCATGGAAGCACAAATAAATCCGGCGATCTCTTCCACCTTAAACAAGGGAAGAAGTAGTCTTGACAATGGGGTCCACTTCAGAGACCATACCGACATAATGAAATCTACAAGTAGTAACATACAAAAAAATACCGATTACTATGACTCGAAATACCAGGCTACAGACCTGGAATTCATAATAGCCAGTGTCAGCAATTATGAAAAATACCTGGCATTTGCGACTAATACATTTATTGACTGGCATGGTTTATACGCTGAAGAGTTCGCGCAAAGAATAGCGGGAAAACTGGTATTTGAAATAGGTAGCGGCAATGGACTTAACGCTCTTATCATGGCAAAACTGGGGGCTGAAGTTACTGCCAATGATATATCTGATGTGGGATGTCGGATAATTAAGAGAGCTGCAGCCGAACTGAGTATACATAATATTCAAGCTATCAATGGAAATTTTACACATCTGGATATTCAATCAAATAAGTATGATTTTGTCGTCGGCAAATCTTTTCTGCACCACCTTACCTATGAGAACGAGAAGTTATACCTGGAGAAAATTGCAGATGTCCTTAAACCCGATGGTGAGGCCAGGTTCTTCGAGCCGGCAGTGAATAGTATGTTGCTGGAAAAACTACGAAAGATCATACCTGTGCCAGGACGCCCCTCCAGTCTGTTCAGGAATAAATATTTGAAATGGAAATCGGAAGATCCTCATCCCCAACGGGATAATAGTACGGACCACTTTGTGCGAGAGGGGAAAAAATATTTCAGAGAAATATATGTAAAGCACTATGGAGTGCTGGAGCGATTTGCTAAGTTATTACCATTTGGTAATTCAAAGCGATTTTATATGCGCTCTGCGCTCAGCATTGAAGAACATCTTCCCGATAAAGTAAGGTTTAAATATGCCAGATCTCAATGTGTAATCTATCGATATCCGATAAATAAGAGTCACGTTACATAACATCGTGCTCGCGGCTCCGGGTCTGGCGGCAATGCGCTGACACCGCCTGCTTGTCGGCCGGTGGTGCCGCGAATGCCGGGTATGTTATGCACCATTGCGAAAGGATGTAGATTTTAATGATCATATACCAAGTAGACGCATTCACATCGGAACCATTTGCCGGAAATCCAGCTGCAGTATGCATATTAGAAAATGATATGCCTGATGCTTGGAAACAAAACGTAGCTTCTGAGATGAATCTGTCCGAAACCGCTTTCGCCCTGCCCGAATCGGAAGGATTCTTGCTTCGTTGGTTTACACCTCAAACAGAGGTTTCGCTGTGTGGTCATGCGACATTAGCAACTGCACATATTTTGTGGCAACAAGGAATTGTCTCCTCTTCTCAACAGGCTCATTTCCGAACACTTCGAAGTGGTCTCCTTTCAGCCGTGAAGCGAGAGAATTGGATAGCGATGGACTTTCCCGCTATTGTAACGGAAGAGACACAGGCACTTCCGGGATTGGAAGAAGGACTAGGCGCTAAACCGGTTCGATGTCATATCCACCACGAAAAAAAGGGTGATACGCATCTTGTCGAACTGGAATCAGAGGAGACTGTTAGGAATCTCAGGCCTGACCTGGCGGCCTTGCAGAAAGCAGGTGCTGGTGTAGTGCTTGTCACGGCAAGATCAGAAAGCCAAGAATTTGACTTCGTATCAAGATTCTTTGCTCCTGCTATTGGGATTGATGAGGATCCAGTCACTGGGTTTGCTCACTGTTGCTTAGTTCCGTACTGGTCCAAAATTATGGGTAAACGTTCGTTCACGGCGTTTCAAGCCTCAAATCGGGGTGGCATTGTTCGTTGTGAGTTGCGAGACGAGCGTGTGATGTTGTGCGGTCAGGCTAAAACGATTTTTAAAGCCGAGTTGTTCGTATAGTTCTTTCGCAACAGCGCATAACTACGGCTTGGCGACTTCGCTCCCTACGGTCGCTTCGTCCAAATGCTCGCTGACGGTCGCACTTCGCAAACCCGCGCAATGTTACGTGATAAGGCTGTCTTGTTGATTCGGGACTGCTATGATGTTCAGAATATTGTTGTTTTTATTGACTGTACTGCTTGTGTCGGCGTGCTCGGAGAAGGCGCCGGATGATACTCAAATCAACGAGCCAGCATTTCCGGCGGCTGCATCCGCTCGCCGCGAATGCCGATCATCACCTCGTCGAGCGGGATGTCCTTGCCCGAGGCGGCGATCGCATCTTTCACGAGATTGACCATGCCGAAGCAGCACGGCACCTCCATGTGCGCCACCGTCACGGTGCGTATGTCGTTTTCGGCGAAGATCGACGCGAGTTTCCCGCGGTAGTACTCCGCATCGTCGAGCTTCGGGCAGCCGACAAGCACCACCCGCCCGCGCAGCAGGTCCTCGTGGAAATCGGCGTAGGCGAACGGCACGCAATCGGCCGCGATCAATAAATCCGCGCCGTCGAGGTACGGCGCATCCGGCGGAACGAGGTGGATCTGGACCGGCCAATGCTGGAGCCGCGAGGAGCGGCGCACCCCGGATCTCTCGGTTTGCTGGTGCTGTTGCTCGTTGCTCCCTCTCATGTCAACAACCCGCGAACCGGGGCACCCACACCCCGCGGCTCCAGGACCCTCGCCTGACGAGGATTCGCCTGTCACCTCTGAAGAAAAATATCGAGATTTTCTGAATTCCTTCGGAACGTCGAGGTCCCGTTCGATCATGTACTGTATCGCCTCCCGCAGGTACTCGTGCTGCCCCTGTCCCTCGAGATGCTCGAGATGCTCCCTGACGGTGCCCTCCCCGTGCGGGAGCATGTTATCGATGACCCGGCGCTCGTCATATGCATCCGCTTCCCGCTCCTCTATCGTAATCGCACCCTCGGGGCATTGGCCGATGCAGGCGCCCAGCCCGTCGCAATAGATATCGCCCACCAGCTTCGCCTTGCCGTTCACCATCTGAAGCGCCCCCTCGGGGCAGTTCGGCACGCAGAGGCCGCAGCCGTTGCACTTCTCTTCATCGATGTTTATGACCTGTCTCCGCACGGTAGTCATCCTTTCGTTGATCCTGCGATGCCTTGACTACGGTCGTCATGACGGTTCGTCAGGCGTATATTCCCGCCAGCTCGTCGAGGTTCGTGCCGCCGAGGTATTCACGGACCCTTTTGTTGATTGTCTCGAGCAGGCCGCCGAGAATGCAGGCTCCGCCCGTGCATGTCCTCTCCGGCATGATGCAATCGATCGCGTCGAGCGGCCCCTCTATCGCCTCGACGATATCGAGCAGCGTGATCTCTTCAGGCGATCTCGCCAGCGAGTAACCGCCCCCCGGGCCCCGCACCGACGACACGAGACCGAGCCTCATAAGCCGCTGGAGCAACTTGGCGAGGTGCGCCTCCGATACGCGCAGCGATTCGGCGATCTCATGCACCGCGTGATGCTTGCCGGGAGCGGCGGCGATGAATGTCATCGCGTGGAGTGCTATCGCGGCGGCTTCCGATATTCTGAGCATTCCATGCAATGGTGACCTCCAGTATTATCTAGTATTCAGGTACCACAATACCATTATACATATAAAATCCCCCATTGTCAAGGGCTATTAAGAATAATTTTTAAATAATATTCGTCCGGTGCCCGCTCCGTATGTGATTGCAAAATAGATGTTACGTCGCTCCGGATATCTCCCGGAGCTTTACCACCAGCTCCATGCCCCTTGCGTGGCACGCAGCGAGGTCCTCGCCGGTGGGAACATAGCGGACCTTGATCCCTTCCGCGACCAGCTCGACCTTCATCTCGGCCAGCGCCGTCTCGATATGCTTCACCGACTCGCCGCTCCACCCGTACGAGCCGAATGCGAATCCGACGAGCCCCTTGGGCTTCAGGCCCTTGATATATGTCAGGGCGTCGGCCACCGTGGGAAACATCTGGTTATTGATCGTTGGTGAGCCCACGACGATCGCCCCCGCATCGAGCAGCTCGGTGGCGATGTCGCTCCGATGCGCGCTCCCCAGCTTCAGCACCGTGACCTCGGCGCCCCCCTCACGGAGCCCGTCCGCGATGGCGCGCGCCATGAGATCCGTGCTCCCCCACATCGTATCGTGGAAGATGACCGCCTTGTTCCCCGGCTCGCGTTTCGCCCACCGCCGGTACGCATCGAAAACCCAATCGATATTCTTCCGCCAGACGGGACCGTGATCGGGCGCGACGATATCGATCTCCACGCCGAGCCCCTCGATCCGATCGAGCGCCTTTGTGACGAGATGCGAGAAGGGCATCAGGATATTGGCGTAGTACTTCGCCGCCTCCTGCTCGAGCAGCCGGAGCGGGTGCGCGTCGCCAAAGAGCTCGAGCGAGGCGAGGTGCATGCCGAAGGCGTCCTGCGAGAAGAGGAGCCTCTCCTCGTGCAGGTAGGAGACCATGCTGTCGGGCCAGTGGAGCATTCGCGTCTCGCAGCAGGTGATCTTCATGTTGCCGAGATCGATGTCGCCCCCGTCCGCGACCGCTTCAACCGATCCATCGATGTGGAAATGGGCCTCGAGCGCCGCGCAGCCCATCGCCGAGGCGAACACCTTCTCCGGTTGTACGGCCTCAATGACCGCCGGGAGCGATCCGGAATGATCCATCTCGGAATGATTCGAGACTATGAAATCGATCTCGGGCGGCTCGATCACCGAGGCGATCCGCGACATCATCTCATCCAAGAACGGCCTCTTGACCGTATCGATCAGGGTGACCTTGTCCGCCATGATGAGGTAGGCGTTGTATGTCGTTCCGCGGTCCGTCGCATAGCCATGGAAATTCCGTACGTTCCAGTCGACGGCCCCGACCCAGTAGACGTTATCGGTGACCTTGATTGCCTTGAACACATTCTCCATCGATGGCCCTCTCCTCTCCAGATTCCCGCACGGGTCGCCGGCCGTTATTTGTTATTTAAAATTCTCCATCACTGCGCCCAGCGCGGCTCGGTCGACATCCCTCCCCACGAGCGGGCCGCCGGCCAGCACGGGGAAGTGTTCCTCGAACGGAGGGCGGTCGTGTTGTTATATAACACCGACCGGGATACGGTCGTCCCACACGTACGCCGTCTCCCACGCCCCGGCGGGATCGCGCGGATCGTAATCGGCCGGCAGCTCGTAGCACCGTTTCTTGTACCATGCGAAGGTGTTGACGCGGTTGAAGGAAACGCAGGGCTGGAGCACATCGATCAGGGCGAATCCCCTGTGGGCGATGCCGAGCCGGATCATCTCGGCGAGATGATCACGCATGCCGGTGAAGCTCCGCGCCACGAAGCCGGCGTGCATTGCGACCGCGACGGCGATCGGATTGAAGCGCTCGAGGGGCGCGCCGTGCGGCTGCGCCTTGGTGATGTGCCCCTCGGCCGAGGTGGGGCTCGCCTGCCCCTTCGTCAGGCCGTAGATCTGGTTATCATGGACGATCATCGTGACGTCGATATTCCGCCTGATGGCGGCGAGGAAATGATTTCCCCCCTCGCCGTAGCAGCACCCGTCACCGCTCTCGACTATAACGGCAAGCTCCGGGTTCGCCAGCTTCGCACCGGTTGCAACGGGCAGCGACCTCCCGTGCAGCCCGTCGAATACATTGGCATTGAGGTAGTGCGGCGCTTTGGCCGCCTGCCCGATCCCGCTCACGAACAGCACCCGGTGCGG
>CBFCXB010000064.1:0-9509 GCA_965601905.1 uncultured bacterium
CCGCCGTGTGCTACACGGATGCGCGCATGCCGGGGGCACCGCGGGAATTGCAGCATAGGCCGGATTTGTTCATACGTGAATATCGAGCACCCCGGGCGGAGCGTCCAGCCAGGCGAGGGCGGCGTCGGCGGCCCGGAAGATCACCACCTCCCCGGGGACCGCATCAACGAACGATTGGTACATTCGCCCGAGCCCGTACGAGATGTCCGTCGGCGCTATGATGGCTGTTTTGGGCGCGAGCTCTACGTTCCGGTACCGCTGCTCCACGGCGGACGAGAGGCTCCGCAGTGCCGTGGTGCTGCGTTCACCGCTCGTCGCTTGCCTCAGGTCGACCAGCATATTGTAACTCTCATCGAATGCCGGGTCCTGGAAGAGACGTTTGTAGGATCGAAGGAATTCGTCATCGGGGACGGTTCCGACGTGAACGGAGACAATGAGCCTGTGCTCTTTTATGATGCTGTATACGATGGGCATTGCAATCCTATCATAAGCCACTCAAGCCTCCGGCCAAGGCCGTTACAATCAAATAGCCACCTACGATTACTCCGACGGCTGCGAGTAAGATCGCTATCCGCCCGGGCACTCCGCGTAAAGCGATGCCGCCGTATATTGAGATTTCGGTGCCTACGGGATCTATTACATACCCGTCTCAACGAATACCCGCTTTGGCTTGTTCTCGCTTTCCGCGCGCACGAGGGCCGGGCACGCCATAATCATCAAAATGAGCAAATATATCGCATGTTTAATTTTTGATATCCCGGATCGTCCTGCGCCGCAGCGAAGCCTCGCGAGAAGGTTCGATTCGAGCAGGACGCTGATTCCCAGGACTGATACGACGAGCGCCGGGAAATCGAACAGCACGGTCTTGAATCTCAGCTCGGACAGAAAGAAGAACGACTGGGCCGTGATGACGATTGTGATCATCCATAGCAGGAGGGCCCACTCCTTCCACCGCCGCCGTTTCCAGAGATAGACGGAAAAGGCCATGGAACCGATGAAATGGAGCATCACGATCAGATCCCGCGGTCCCCTGAATGAGAACCCGAACGAGTGAAGGATCTTGGCCGCTCCATAAGCGGTCAGCGCGAGAGGCCGCCGCCTCCACCGCTCCAGGCCCCGCGCGCGGAAATACCTGTCGGCCTGCGCCCGCATCCCCCGGGGATACCGAGCGTACACATTCTCCGACGCCCCGGCGTCTTTCAGGTGAAGGCGCTTCCAGGCCCGTGTCGTCAGGCTTCCCTCGGCCCACGGCGCGGTATGCGCCAGACTGCCGCCGCTGCCGAGATACAGGTTCCATCCTCCGTGCGTCGTCAGCGGCACGAAGGAATGCTGGCATCTCGAGACGAATACGGACCATGGGGCCAGGAGCAATATCACAACCACCACCGGTATCAGCATGAGTTTTACCACGTGCGGTATTCCCTTCCGTCTCGAAACGTAAACCAGGAACAGGAATAATACCGGCACCAGCAGAATATGATTCGGTTTCAAGTACACCAGCGCCGCCGTTATTATTGCCGGCGGCAGGGAGGTCCGCATCGGGCGTTCCGGATCGAAACGGGCAAGCGAGTAGCAGAAGAGTCCGACGAGGAATATGCTGGCCGTCTCCGCGTAGAGAACGGGGGAAAAATAGTAGAATGGAATCCAGAGTGCGAACACGGCGGCGCACCACAGGGCCTTCCCGCGGGAGCGCATCAGGGAGGAGAGGAGAAGCCATGCAAGAAGGATCACGGCGGAGGAGAGCACCACCTGCACTATCCGCACCGCGCGTGCCGGCCGTTCGAGAAGTGCGGCGAACGGCGATAGAAAGACGGGGTATCCGGGCATCCTGACGCCGTTGGAGAGGGCCGCGGCGAATCCCTCACCCCGGGCGAGCTTGTACGCCCGCCCCATGTAATCCTCACCGTCCGTGTAGGGTTTTAGGTAATCGGTGTTGATTCCTTCACCGAACGTGTCCCGGAAGACGATCGCCTGGACCAGCATGTTCAGCGCGAACAGCATCACGGCGGTGCCCAGGATCAGTACCTGCCGCCGGCTTTTCGTAGTGCCGTTCCCCATTGAGCGTCTCCTCGTGTTCCAATATACATCGAGATATCGGGGTCGACTAGTATAAAAGCGTTATTTGTCGTAGGCCCATGCCTCGGCTTTTTGCATCGCTTCGCGTGCGCTGCTCGCTTTTCGGGCATTGGACCGTCCGGCATAGCCGACGTATATGTCCCTACTCGACGAATTCCAATACACCGTATAGCGTATAGCGTTTCCTGGTTTTACCGCCCGTTACCTTTCCCGGCTCCCAGAACTTCCCAGAGAACGACCTCGTTTTCATTCGCAACAATTAAACGGTAAGGCCAACAATCGGAAGGCTTCCACACAGCAACCCCACTGTTGAGCGCTTCATCAGTATTCTTTTCCGGCGACTTTCCGGCCCAGTTCTGTCCCCCAACGTTGACCCATCGCCACATTTTCCTGCATAACCCGAGGCATGACCAAAATGACTTTCTTGCCCGTTGGTGTCTTGTAAAACTTTAAAAGCTCTTTGATCTCATCGTGAGTAAAGTGTTTGCTATAGATCGGAATGATTATATTTATTAATTCTTCCGGATCGACTTTTTCCATATTTTCCCCGGATATTATTACGCGATGTGGGGCACATCGACGAACAATATCTGGCGGGCGGGGGCGAACGGCAATATTCTTCATTATGACTGGACATCGTACGAGGTTTTCAGCAGTGGCACGGATCAGACGTTGCGCGGGATGTGGGGCGATTCCGAAGATTATATATTCGCCGTCGGTGACGGTGGCTCGATAGTCCATTACAACGGATCGGGATGGTCGGTGATGGACAGCGGCACGTCTGAAGATCTCAAGGACATCTGGGGTTCGAGGGCCGTTGTGGCCACACGCCTGCAAAGCTGGGCGATAGAAACCTTGTCCGATCTAATCTCGTTGCGATGCGAACTCATTGAATATCAGGGTGAACCCTTTGAAATTTCTCGAACAGAGTTCTCTTCTCCTCCAAACTCGATCGGTATCGGTGACGGGGAAATAGACCGGGATGGAATGACATTCGGCTTCGAAGATCGCGGAATCGAAGCGGGAAAGAAATACGCATATGCTGTAAAAATAGTGTGCGATGATGGCTCGAGAACACTTTTTGAGTCCGATCCCGTTGAAGTGCCGCTGGCTCCGCTGTCCCTTGTTCATTATCCAAATCCCTTTAATCCTTCCACGGTTATCAGGTACATGATACCGGAAGCATCGGAGGCAACCCTCTGCATCTATGACGTCAACGGGAAACATGTGCGGACATTGGTCGATAAAGCGCTAGAACCGGCTTCGTATGCCGTGGAATGGAATGGCACAAACGACGGAGGTGACCAACTTCCATCGGGTATCTATATACTCTCTCTGAAAGCAGGAAAGGAACGCTCTCATCCAAACTGGTTCTTGTCAGGTAGAGAACAACGGGCTCTTCAGATAACCTGCCGCCGGCCGGATTGCCGGTCGGTCATGCGCCGAGGCCAAATCACCGGATCAATGCGTTTCAAAATCGCTCTCTTTGTTTAGAAAATCATCTTTCTCGCTGACGTCCCCATCATTGATAACGGCTATGCCGGGTTAAGATTTTACGAGTGAATCCCATCATCAGTACGGATACGATCCCTATATTCCACGCTAAAACTCTATTGCCACCGGCTTCCAGGTTTTCGGATCACCCGTGATACCACGTGAGTAATCGACGATTTCCATGCTCTCCGGGGTAACGGCAATAAGAATATAACCCGCTTTCCCTTTGGGAAAGTAACTCGCATACTCCTCCTTCCATCGCTTTTCCTTCTCCTCGGGGGTATCAACGAGTTTGGCCGTTCCGTACAGGGTCACATAACCAACATTATCAGGATGTGCGTAATACAGAGTGACCCTGGGGTCGTTCCGAATCTCCTCCACTTTCCGTGTTACACGGGAGGTGCCCATCCAGATCACCATGTTCTTATCCAGCGGTGAGGCTTCCATTGTCCGAGCCCGAGGATGTCCCGATGCATCCAGTGTGATGAGCGCACAGTATGTGGCTTTCGCCATCATATCCCGTGCTGCGGCGAGCAGTGTGTCACGAGGTGTCACCGTTCCCTCGGAAGCCTGCCCCCAGGCGGTCGAGACGAGCACGAGCATGGACAGGGCGAGTACAACCGCGAAGAAAATTGATCCCGCACGTCGTGTCGGTTTCATGGTTCCTCCTTACACTCTGAGTGTCAAACAACGGTTTGCCCATCCAACGTCTGGACGAGCGGCGGCAGCATAAAACGCTGGATATCGTAACCTCTAGAAGCCTATGCCGATCGAGATGTTGTATGACTGGTTCTTCACCCGCGCTTCTCTGTCTGTGAAAATTGCAAATAAACATCGAGGGAAAACCACTTTTTTCGGTCTGCCATCAGCGCCCCGTTCTCGCTATATCCATGGCCGGTCTGACGTTCACTCTCAGTTGCGGCGGTAGGCCGCCCACTGCAGCCGGCATCAACCAGTTTATACATGTTTTTTGTCTCGTCCAACAATTTCTGAGCCAAAAGGAATATTTCTGCCCTTGAAAGGCAAGCTCAAAATGGTCGTCAAGATAATCGTCGAGCCACCGCCGGACTTCGGGGAGAGCGGCGTGGAATCGCTGAATGATGTCGCCTTGCATGTTCATGCTTGTACGCCTAGCATCATATGCTTCAGCAGCGACAACGCCGGCAGGGTGGATGCTCTGCAGCCGGAATGATATACGCAGTTGTCAGCGAGAAACCGACAAGCGGTTATGTTTGAGGTGTTTTCTGTTTCTACCCGATCCAGGCGACCAGAAACGATTTGTAAGTTTTAAAACCGTATCTCCCCTCAAGGGAAATCGCCAGACCATATAGAACCGGCTGATCCCTCTTGATTACCGCAGAAGTATCATTTTCATGGCCGACACCTGCCCCTTTGCCAGCAAGCGGCATACGTACACTCCGCTGGAGACGCGTCTGCCGTCGTTACCCAGACCGTCCCAGGCGACCGTGTGACGGCCGGCTTCCGTTTGCTTGCCATCCATCAGCAACCTCACGCGGCGCCCCATTATGTCATAGATGGCCAGGGTGACTGGGCCGTCTTTCTCGATCGAGAAAACAATATTGGTGGCTGGGTTGAAGGGGTTGGGGTATGACCCGAGCAATCCAGTTTTAATACCGGGTGTTTCCGGGTCGACATTGCTCGTAATGTCGGGTATCAAGCACAATCGAAGATCGCGGCACTGATAACCCTGGTCATCGGTGGTGATGATCTCCAGCAGGTACAAACCGCTGGGGAATCCGGTGGTATCCCAGTGGAGCGTATCGATTATTCCGTTACCATTGCACATGCCCGCGTCTATCGCGATCCAGCCGGGAGAGGCCGGTGCCCTGTCGACCGGGCGGCCGGCGGTATCGACCGGGCGGCTGCTTCGCGATGCTGCGCCCAAGCCTCCCTCCGGGGGAGATACCTTTATATAACCGGCTATGCTGGCGCTGGCCCCGCCGCCATCGAGATCGTACCCCTCGGTGGTGGGATCTCCACTCTCGTTGGTGCCGACGTCGTACTTGTTATCAGCGGTGCTGCCCCCACCCCAGGGATCCATGAAGTCTATCCACTGAACGGTGCTGTCCGGCGATACCTGTTCCGTTTCCCGGGACCCCAGGGTGACCCAGTGCCCCGTGGTGTCACCGGCGTTCGTGCCGGTAGTGAGGGTATCTTCGAGTAGAACAAGCACATCCTCGCTGTCGGCCTCCATTTCGCGGAACATCTCGCCCAGATCGGTCGCGTCATCGACGGGATGGCCGCTGACGGTCCAGCCGCTCTGGCCGTGGCCGCTGAGATAGCTTTGTATCCCCGCCACCATGCCGTCGGAGGACGTGCCGTTGGTTGCGTTGGTGCCCATGGCGCCCTGGAGCTCCCGGGCGATATCCTCCGGACTCTGTTCGGGTTTACTCTCGTCCCCTCCGGTGTTGTCCAATCCGGGGTATCCGTTGTCGGCGAAATACTTCAGGCATGAAGCGGCCGAGGCGGGACCGCAGGACATCGAATCGAGATCGGTTCCCAGGCCGAGCTGGTCGACGGTGGTGAGATCACGGGAGAATGACTGGACCAGCGGAAATACTTGTGCTTCCGCGGTTCCGGGACCGGCCATCTCGTCATCCAGCTTGTAGGTGATGTCGAAAAACGAATCGATATGGTATACCCCTATCGAATCCCTGGCGTGCTCGACGAACGTGGGGATCGGGGGTGTGGGATCGACGAATACATTGACGGTGTCCCGGAAGATTCCATACGGGGGGACATCGAAGGAGACCTCGAACTGCACGCACTGACCCTCGAACGGCTCCGAGCCCGGTTCGAAGTACGCGCACCAGCCGTCACCGGTGCCCTTCGGATTGATGGTCGAGGCCCGGGTCCCTTCCCCGCTGAAATCGGTATAGAACGTTATGAACGGACCGGTATCGTCGCAATGCCTGTAGCCGAACTCCGCAAAGTTGATCTCCGAATCATCGAAATATGGCAGGGACGCGCTGAGCTCGATCAGGCCGCTTTCGGAGATGACGGCGACCTCGGAGCGGTATGCGGTCGGTACATGTATATGGGCTTCGGGAGGATAATAGGGAAGGACATACTCTTCCCAGGAGAGGATCGCACCCACTTCGATTCCGCCCTTATTATAGAGGAGTATAGGGGGGCTTCCCATCGGGTACTCATAGGTTTCGTGATAGGGAGGGAACTGGTTGATGAGGGCGGTGAGATGCACCGGTTCGTAATTTATCAACGTATCGCCGGGTAGTAACCCTGGCAGTTCGACTTCGTAATAAACATCGAAGAACGATTCGGCCGGGAAATCTATCCCGGGAGTGATGCTGCGGGTACTCCCCGGGGAGGGAAGTCCCGGGTTCTTGCGTACACGTATATTCGTGCCCACCAGGTTCAGTTCCACGATCTCTGTATCGATCATCCGGTGGCCGTCGGGGGCGGTATATGTGTCCGAATACTCGATGTCGCAGGGTCCGTATAAATGTAACGATTCCGGTGGCATCAGATCAAATATCTCCAGTACTAGCTTGACATTCTTGGCCACCTTTTTTTCATTGGGGAAGGTGGGGGAACCTTTCATTGAGCCGGTCGTGAAGATAATAAGAAGGAACACGGTCAGCAGAACTCCAGGAATACATTTGCGGTTTGACAAGGGAAAACCTCCTGAGTTATGTCCCGGCATAAAAATACTGCCCGTCTCATCAAGACGAAAAGGGGTCGGGCTGGCGATGCAGGGCGAGATGATCCTTTTCTACAGGCAGTAACGTGCAATCCAGGCCGTTTGATAAGCGGCACTATACCATACCATTGGCGGACTTTCAAGGATTAAATTCACATAAAGGAACAATTTTCTCTATCGCCGGATAACATGCGAATATCGAATTTTTTAATTCCAATCAGCGGCCGGCCTTACCGGACCGCTTTTGTGGCTTGATAGGTTGCGCCTGCATCAAATCATGCTTGCACTCCGCCGGATCAATCCGACGCCCGCCCCGGGCAAGTTCAAGGTTTGTTAGAAACATATTCTCCTCTGAAACAAGAATCCCCGTGGTGTTCCCGCTCGGATCCACCATTTCAACCTCAAAATGGGCAAACATTCTCAGAAATCCATTTCTTCCATACCAGAGCAAGACCTCGTCCCCGGGATCATATAACTCGCTAAATACGCCGATCCTGAAGCCATTCATTTTCCCCGCCGGAAGATCAAGAACATCGTGCCTTATGACCATCGACTCAAATAAGGGAGAATCCCTGATAATCCATTCCTGACGTGGATGCAAGGGATACCGTAACCGCGTGATCTCATCCGGCAGAACACCACCGGGAGGGTCGCCGAGCAAGGGAACTCCGGGTGTTTGACGCCCCAATATTTCATCGATCATCCGCATCTTCCGGTACAAATTATTGCTGGCCTGCCGGAATGCAATCAGATTATCGGATTGAAATCCAGAAGCTGCTCGCTGACAAAGAATGTCCCATCGCTCCCTGCGTTTATCCACCCGCGCAGTGTTGGATTTTGCGAAAACTTCATCATCGCCCGGGGGATCCGTCAGGGGGACATCGGCTGTATACAAGCCGGACCGGTCCTGCCGATAGCGGGCCCAAGACACGATCGGATCTCCGCTATAATCATCGACATGTACTTGTTCTTCAAGAATATACATGCGATCGAACAGTTCCTCCGTGCCAACAATTTTATGCTCTTCCTCAAAATGGATTGTGAGGGGCTCTCCCCCTTCCGCCATGATGGATGTCTCCCCTGTATAAGTCCAACGATTCCCCATATCGAGAGGGAAGAATCCGTTCGGTCGCGAATCATCAGATCGAGTAACGTTATTACCATTCAAAACATGTTGCGGGTTACTCAGACATTTTTGAATCCCCGGTTCGGTTATCCCCTCATCATTGACTTCGCAGCCAGATAATATAAATAGAATCGCAATGCCAAAAAGAAAGATAAGCATCCATTCACGGGAGCATACTTTGCGTGGGAGTGTCTTCATAATTCAACTCCTTTCATGGAATCATAACGACTTGTATAATTTAATTATAGTCCATACGGGCATAATATTCAATTGGGAAAAAGCAAAATCTATAAGTGGAATTGGCTTGAACGCTGTCTCTGGAGGAAGAAGGAATGTCTCCGGATCCTTGAGCAATGATTATAGGATTTCTGCATGAAGAAAGAGATCAAATCCGATCATGACAAACAGGCTCAATGGAATAAGCCTGATCGGGAAACTGATACTGAAAATATACCGCGAAGACTCGATGATGGATACCTCACTCTAATATTTATCTACCTCGCGCCTTGGATGTGCTGTTTCCTTCCAGTGTATACTCCATAACCGAAGTAGTCAGCGTCCTCTCTAAAGAACCGGTTTATGGTGTCAATGCGTTTTCTTATATGGGCATTTACCGCATACTTGAACATGACCTTGATGGTGTTTAATAGACCATCATCGGCTAACATGTGTATCATTCCCGTGTTTGGCAAATCAAAGAACTGGGTCTCCAACTGATTGATTCCTGCTTCCCCGAAGAGGTCTTTCCACCCCTGGAACGTCTGAACGTTTTGCATACGGTAAGCGCAGAGCACCTTCGAAACTGTATCCAAGAAATCCGCTGTCGGGTGCTGATTCCAACTCAATTCAAGCCATCCAAGATAGCCGCCTGGACGACCAACTCATCAGAAATGTCTATTCCAAATACTTCACAACCATATCTTTCAGCAAGGTAGACCGCACTTGTACTCTTTCCGCAGGCGATATCGACTACCCTCGTGTGGTTGTCCGAGTGGCAAGATTTTGCCAAGTTACACGTGGCGCCGAATCCGCCAGGGTGAATCACTGCCATCCCCCAAAATATCTCTGTTGATAAGCCGGCCGGGCGCCGGGACGGGGGCGCTCCGGCTCAGACAGTCCGAAGCGCACCGG
>CBFCXB010000065.1:0-9503 GCA_965601905.1 uncultured bacterium
GCCTCTTCAGTACCGGGATATACATTTTCTCGTTTCGCTAACTCATAATAGTGCAACATATTAGTGGAATTGCCGCCTGCGATTCTACTTTTTTTCTCTTTATAAGGACGTCTCCCGCTATTTGGAATCCTCCATGCAATATATATCAGCGTAGTGACGGTTCAGAGTGGTGTACTCACTATTGCCAAGAAGTCCAATGAGCGGAGAATCGGGAATTCGTGCTCCTCCCTTCGGGCCTGCCGTTTAGCACGGCCCACGCAAATAGTGCATCGCGCGGCTTTAGTGTCCGCGCACTAACGACGGCCTATTATTAAGGCCATTAAAGGAGGAAATTGCAATGGCTACCAAATATACTATCTTGTCTATTATAATAATTTCCATCGTTGCGGTTCTGTTCTGTTCATGCAGCGACCGGTCCGTGGTCGGTACTGAGCAATTCAAAAATAGCGGTGCGAAACTGCAACATCTTGGAGAGGTGAAAGCGGAACTTCCCACCTGTAATGAAACAATCTATTGCATTGCAATTAATGAAATAGGGGATATCATAAGTTTGGAAACCGGCTATTCAATCGATGAACTCGGCATCCCTCTGACAAAGCAGCAGATGGAGATCTGGGAGATGTACGATCTCGCCGTGATCGATGTAGATGACCTCGGTGCGCACACTGATCATGCATCAACCATCGATAAAATGATCGCCGATACGGATATGATTATACTGATAGCCGGGGATATTCCCGTGAATTGGGGCTGCCTCAAGTTGTGCGCCGGTTCGGACAACTTTGAATCATGCATTATAACATGCATGGGGAAAAGGCCCAAGAGAAGTGGTTTCTGATGTGGCTGTCATGCTCCTTAACATTGGACATACGATGCGGGAGGGTTGAGCAATGAAGCTTAGAGGTATAGTGCGACTGCTTGTGATTGCGGTCTGTACACTGATTGTTTCCGCTCGAGGCAGCGCGGAGCCCGTCGATACGCTCACGGTGGAAGATGTCTACGAAAGCTTTATCGACGAGGACTTTGTCGTCGAGGGGACGGTTGAGTCGATCGTCAAGAAGAATGTCTATCTAGAAGATTTCATCCCAGGTTTGAAGAGTACGCGCAAATTGCCAATGGTGCGAATAGAATTCAAAATGTCCAAAGTTTTTATCGGCGATATGGATAGAAACATAATCACCGTGGTCGGCATGGATGCGGTTGGGACGGATTATAATTTCGACCTCGAGATGGGGGACCGGTATCTATTGGCGTTGCGCTTTACCGAACAAGGCAAATTCAATCGAGGAGGCGCTTATATTCTCGGAAGGGATGACTCCAGGTTCCTCATCGAGGGGGACCGGTGGTTCAGGGGGAAGAAGAACGACTTCATGGGCACGGGACGGCTCGCCGATCTGTACCGGGCGATCGAGGAGATCGAGAAGATGCGGCGCATAGATTTTCTGGCACGGGAAGCGGACGCAATCGTCCGTGGAATGGTGCTCGATGCCTGGAACGAGGATGAAGGAACGGAGACGGGGCAGACCATGCACGTTCGAAATGTCGAGCTGCAATTGAGCGCCGTCATGAAGGGAACTCTCGAGGGGGATGTCTTTACGTTCCAGATGCTACCCTATGTGAACTATCGGCCGCCCTGGCATAAACTCGTTTCCGTGGTGAGTCCCGGCGAGGAATGGATCGTCTTCCTGAAGTGGATCCCCGAGATCGGCTACTACCCGTTCGCCGGGAAGAACGGAATGTTCAAGGTCGAAGACGGCCATTTGATCCGGGATAACCGCGTGGTGTTAAAAGAGACGCCGGATCGCCTCGAGGAGGAGATCGCCCGCGCGATCTCGGTGGGCGGTGATAGCGATGAAAGGTAACGTGTTCATCATACTG
Source organism: uncultured bacterium (assembly GCA_965601905.1). Lineage (GTDB taxonomy): Bacteria > Krumholzibacteriota > Krumholzibacteriia > Krumholzibacteriales > Krumholzibacteriaceae > DATKWS01. The sequence goes on from CBFCXB010000065.1 coordinate 1,879, forward strand.
CTCGGGCTCGTTTTTATGAGCGCGCTGCCTCCTCTTGCGCCGGCGCAGCAATGCTCATACCTGCAATTGATCATGAGCAATCCCAACCATCCCAATGGAATTCGCTGCTGGCCACCCAACTGTCAAATCGGGTATTGCTATTCATTTATTGATGAGCCGTTTTCTAGCGCCAACATGGAGGTCGGGGATGCCGCAAGTAGCTGGGGTGCGCCCTCGGGGTATTGCATCAAGATGGTGCTGATCAGGTAGTGCCCGGGTACATGTGTGCAAGAAAGCAACGACTGGAAAGGTCAGGTTCGATATGAAGAGATTCATCGGCACCGTTGTCTGGATCATTGCTGTTTCAATTAGTGTTGTCGGATCCGCTCGCGAGGATGACCAAAGCGTATCCCCGCAGCTTCCTTCGGTAGTTGAATCGCGTATCATCGACAGCCTGATGGTGCTGTTCCAGAAGGGCGAAATCGGAGGAATCGACCAGTTCGAACCTGTCCGTAGTAGAGTCGCCGCGGGAATGATCGATCAGGTGCAATCGACGGGGCTCGACAGGGCGGAGCTGTTCGTGTACGGGAAGTTGCTCGATTGGGCGGTGCGGACAGACGAATCCCTAATGATCATGGAAAATCTGATGCGGGGTGATGACATACATGCGCGCGATGCTTGGAAGTGGTGCATTACAACAGCGGCCAAAAAAGAGCAATATGACGTTACCGGCGAAATGATGGTCAAGTACAGGCAAATATTCAACCCGGTACCCGAAGATTTGGAAGGCATGTTATTACCCGTCAGAAGTCTCGCGATGCGTTATGATAATATAAATCAATCGAATAAATCGCTCAGCATCTATCTTGAGGAGCTCGATTCGCTCCCATTCGACGCCCCGTACCGTTCGTTCCGTCTCGCCGGGGATGCGATGTCGCTGCTCATCGAAGCCAGCCGCCTCACGGAGTGCCGGGCGATGCTCGAGCGGAACGGAGCGGGCCTCCGGGATGCCTTGGCCCGGTACGAACGGGAAAACCCGCCCGCCGATTCGACGGCGCAGGCGGACGATTCCCTCACCGAGGCGTATCATGACCTCATCGACCTGTACGCCTCACTCCACAAGCGGCTCGACCTCATCGGCGCCAAATCCCCCTCCCTCACCTTCGAGCACGTCTACAACGCCGACTCCACCCTGACGCTGGATGATCTCACAGGCAAGATCGTCATGATCGATTTCTGGGCGACCTGGTGCCTTCCCTGCATGGATGGATTCAAGGAGCTGCAGCGGATATACGATGATTTCCATGACCGGGGCGTGGAGATTCTCGGTGTCACGAGCTTTCAGGGATCGTACTGGAATATGGATACCGGCGAGACGGAAGGATCGGACGCGGAGCCCATGAGCCGTGAGCGGGAAATCGAGGTGACGGGAGCATTCATCGAAAAGCACGGGATGAGTTGGCCCTGCGTATTCTCGAACCGTTCGGTGTTCGATCCTGAATACACCGTCACCGGCATACCGATGTTCGTGATTCTCGATCGCGGGGGACGCATCCGGTTCATCCAGTGCGGCCGAGGGTCCGAGCAGCAGAAGCGCAGGGTCATCGCCAGGGTCATTTCGGATTCTTCGACCCGCCGATGATACCGTACACCCCGAACCCAAAGCAGCTTCTATTGCCCGCGCCGGCGGCGCAGGCTTCTCACGATCAATGACGCTATAATAATTGAAACGATAATTGCGAGGTAAAGAGCACCGCTGTTGACCGTCAAAATCGGCACGTGCAAGGCGAGAAAACTGCGCCGCGGCACTGCATACGCTTTTATGGATTGGACGATATCATCGATGGTTGCCGCATCGATCATTCCATAATAATCCGGAACCGGCTCGTTGTCGGCGATGCGCCCCATCCATTTTTCCAACCATTTGGCACGCTCGAAATTGTTCTCCATCGAGAGCGACCATCTCCCCTTCAGCGCCGCCTTTGCTTCTGATAATTCGAGTTCGTCGATGTCGCCGTTTCGAATCGCCTTTATGTTGGCTCTGATAATTTCAAGAACCGTATCCTTGTTCGTCTTGTCGATCCGAGTATGGATCGTAAACATTCCGGCATCTTCGTAATATCTATTGTACGACCAAATGCCGTACGCGAGACCCTTTTCATACCGTATTTCCTCTTCCAATCTTTTCCTGAGTATTTCAGCGAGAACATCGAGAATCCACCGATCGTGAGAGTAAAAACCACCGGTTCGAAAGCCGCTGATCAATATACACTGATCGGTCACCAGGGGTCCCCTGATCATGATCCGTTGCGGGCCGTTTTCGGGAATCTCCGGGGTTTCCGGCGTGGCCGGCTCTTCACCGGCAGAGAGATTGCGGAAGTAGTGTTTCGCCTTACCGAGGACATCCTCGGATTGAATGCCTCCCACAACGACAAGATGCATATTGTTGGGCATGTAGAACTTCCCATAATAATCAATGAGGTCTTCTCTCCGCATCCGGCCCAAAGGCACATCCTCACCAATGATTTTCATGTTGAGAGGGTCATCGGGGAAGATCGCCTGCTCTATCTTCTCGTAGATATTGTAACCCAAACCCAAACGATCCAGAACGGTAACGATCCAACCGTACTTTCCCCATCTCTCCTGGAATATAACGTTTCGCTCTTTTTCAACTTTCTCTTCGGGAAACATCGGATGGCAGACGACTTGTGAAATCCACTCCAAAGCGTATTCGAGATCATCCGATGACACCTCGGCATAGTAATATGTATTTTCCTTACTCGTGTACCCGTTCCACTTTCCCCCACGCTTGGTTATGAAATTTTTTATCTCGTTTTCATCCCATTTCTCGGTTCCCGTGAACACCATGTGCTCCACGAAATGCGAAATGCCGTTGTTGGATTCGCTCTCGTAGCGCGACCCTGTTTCAACAACCAGATAGACGATAACCGACCTGCTGTCGGATCGGGGTTGGCACCAGACCTTCATGCCGTTGTCGAATGTATATCGATGCAGGGGAAACGGATCAATCCGGGATTGTGCGGTTTCGGCACGGATCGCGCCTGATAGCATGACAACCGACACGAGGTGCACAACCGACACGAGGTGCACGAAAAAAACGGCCCGGTATGCGCTCCTCGCCGGAAAGCCATACGGCCGCCCCCGTGATGCATCTGCTTGTGGTGAATTCATTCGTCATGCAGCCTAAGCAAGATCGTAGACCCTGTCAAGCCGCGAGTGCTTTCTCTATCATATGCCTGTTCAGCAAAGGTGTGCACCCGTGCCAGATGTGTATCAGTGAAACGATCTCGATGATGTTCGGTGGTTTTGCATTAAATGCGGGGCATGTGCCATCCTTTTCGTGCCGTTTGGAATACAAAGGATGTACTCGGCAAGGGATAGGTGTCGGCTTCGAGCCAGTGGTTCGACACCATTTTTATATTCTTGTTTTTTGATTGTCTCAAACAGGAATACGCCAGTTTTGTTCCTCTGTTGCCTCCATCGTACCACCCCGATTGAAGGAATACGGGGAGATCGAGTTCTTTGAGCTTCTCGAGATAATCGACCCTTTCCCAGTATGAATCATCCAGGTTGTGCTTTACCCATTCACGTCAGTACAGAATTTGTTTCCCGAGAATCTTTTCGTCCAGATCGATCACGGGGAAATGATTCAAGAGGCTATACCAATCCCGGGTGAATCCTTGCCTGACTTTCCGGCGCATTTCAGCGGCCGTTCTTGCATTTTCAATTATATCGGTCCACCTGATCGCCCAGCCGATCAGAAGCACTCCTCCCTCGTACGGCAGGTTGTCGAACGGCATGGCCGGGGTGATATTCGGAATGATGGTCACCAGGTGCGGCGGCTCGAGTACGGCGGCTGCAAACTGACATGAGAATCACGGGAAGGGTCCCTTCCCGTTTTCGGGGAAATAAAGGTCTGTAGCGAGCTCTGCACCGTCGCGCATGGCGACCATTTCGGTTTTGTTCCCGGGGACCACCTGATTGCAGCCGGCCGCCGAAGCATACAAAAGAGCAATCAAGAAAGCCGGTAATACAAAATCAATCCTCTTGTTCATAGGCATTCACCATTTCAAGGGACGGTGCTTTGCCGGGAACTGTCTTGCAGGCCGGCGGAATCACGGGTATTCCGCGAAAAACAACCTGATCTCCTGCAGGCGTCAGCGTATCGTGTTATTCAACAGGACACTCACCTCATTGTAAAAATGCGATGCCACGAGATCGCTGTCCCCGTCCCTGTCGAGATCTGATGCAACGATACTCCACGCCTTTGTTCTGCATGATCGAGACGGTTTAGGCCTCCATGTCCGCCACCGCCAGATCGCAATCTCCGTCGCCGTCGAGATCGGCGGATGCGACCGTGTATAGATCGTCACCCACCGGATAATTCATCTGCGCGTCGAATAGAAACAGCGTCCCCGTATCCGAAGGTGGGGGCTGCTCCGGCGCAATGGGGCAATTGCAGTCCGAACAAGACGCAAGCACCGCTGCGCCGACCAGGATGGCCACCGTCAACGGCTTGATCGCCGTGCTCATATCCGTACCTCCCCAGGTTTCGGCTTCGAGCTTGGATAGTGATAAATTGCATACACCCTATAGCCTGATCGCATATCGGTTAATCTAAAAACCGTATTTTTCGTCTGACGGTAATTTATAAATCTATTTGTAAAGCGGATATTTACAATACCAGATAATAAGGTGCAGAAAAGAAACGTGGCCTCAGCGTTGAATATATGATATAATTTCAGGTGGTTTAGTGTGTCGCAATGCTCAGCCCCTCCCTGGAAGAGCCCGCATACCATGGTGAAGGGCATGAAACGCTTTAGATGCAATATGATACCGCCCGCGTTGGGCGGCATTCGAGGCACACTCACCTCGGGATTCACACCGCAGCACACCGGACGGAGCGTAATGCCGAAGATCGTCGGCGGCATGCTGTTGCTCGCCGCCTTCCTGCTGTCCGCGTGCAGCGAAGACGTGTATTTCGGCACCGACTACACAAACAAGCCCCCGACCATCCAGTTCGTCCACGGCCCCCCCGAAGGGGAGCTCACCGTCTACCAGGTTCATCTCTACTGGATTGGCCATGATCCTGACGGTAAGATCGTTCGCTACGAGTACGTGCTCGCCGATGGGGACCCACTCGGATTCGACCCGGCCGACACCACCGATCTGGACAAATGGACGGGCACGGAACTCACCGACATCGAATTGAAGGTCTCCGCCGACGAGATGGATACCATGGTGACGATAGACTACAACAAGTACGCGCAATTCAGCAAGACGCACACCTTCTTTGTCAGGGCGGTCGACGACGACGGAGCACGCTCGGAGACGGTCTACCGATCCTTCACCGCTTTCACCCTCGCACCCCACATCTTTATCACCAGCCCGCCTCCGGAGCAGGGTGTCGAAACCCAGTACCTGCCGCCGAAAACGGTGTTCAAATGGGACGGCAAAGATCCGATAGATGCGCCGTGGAACTACCAGGGGGTCGATTCGGTGCGGTTCATGCACACGAAATATTTCAGCGACGTCGTGGAGCAACTGAACAAGTACCCCGAGCGCTTCGAGGACAAATGGTCCCCCTGGTTCGCCTACGATGCGCCCGCCGACTCTGGGAAATCGACAATTCTGGGCGATGACGAGATCCTGGAGTTCTACAAGATTTACATCTTCGTCGTTCAGGCGATGGACGAGGCCGGCGCGATCAGCTCAATATTCGACGAGAGGACCAACGTCCGCCGCTTCATGCTCATGAAACCCACCGGCCCGGTGCTGACGGTTCGCGAACCGTACCTCGGCATCCACAGATTCCTGGGCGCGGAATGCGCCCTGCTGTCGCTCGATACGCCGGCCAGCTTCCCCGTCAACTTCAGCTGGAACGCGAACGCAGGCGAATACGGGGCGGCCGTATCGACCTATCGGTACGGGTGGGACATCGCCGACCTCGCCGATCCGTACCAGTGGGATGTCGAGGCGGGACCGTATCACAAGGAGGCGCCAAAGAGACGTTTCATGTCGGGGGTGCACTCCTTCTTCATCGAGGCGATCGACAATAACGGCATGGCCACCATCGCGCGGATAGAGATCTGTGTCGTGCCGCTCACGATGGAACGGGACCTCCTCCTCGTCGATGACTTCGCGTCCGAAGATTTCATACAAAACGTCTACGCCATACCGACCGAAACCGGGCACAGAAATTTCTGGCTCGACATCTGCTCGAGAGTGCCGGGGTTCGATCCGGAAGTCGATGTCTACGACGCCAGGGAGGAATCCTACCAAACGCCCGACCTCCGGCACATCTGGCGTTACAAGAACCTGGTCTGGGTCTACTGGACCCAACGGTTCAATTACAACGTGTGGTGCAAGACGGTCAATTTCACGCCCGAGCAGACGTTGGGTGAGCTCGACTGCAAGTACGCGTACAACATACTCCAGTTCTACATGCTTCTCGGTGGTCACATCTGGGCCTGCGGCAAGGCCAATATGTACGGCGGGCTGGCTGGATGCAATCCGGTGGCAAAATCGTGGTCGGGTGATATCTACACCCGAAACCTCTTCTTTCCCCTGCACCTGAGATGCGAAATGATAACGGGAAGGAAATCGGCGGGGTGCGTTGACAAGTCAGGTGTCAATGCGATGCCGTACAAGGATTTCTGCGTCAGCGTACTCGACAAGGTCGGCGGCTATATCCGCAGCGACGGCAACATGCCGTACCGCTCCGTAGACTATGACGCCCTGAGGCACGCCTACCGCGATCCGAGCGATCCCGTGACGAACGGCATCCCCGGCCTCCCGTCGGAGCTGCACCTCTGGGAGGAGGTCACGAAACCGGGGAGGTATTTCGACCCGAGGATCAGGGGCTTTCACTACGTCGAGGCCTACGATCCTGCATACTGGATGATGGGACAGGGTATGCTTTCACAGCTGTGCTTCCACCCCATATACCGCATGAGGACCAGAAACACCAAATCCGTTCTGGACCATACGGCGATCGCGGTCTGGTCGACCGTCCATGCCGACGTCATCGCGAACGTTCCCGGCGCGGTGGCGGCCCCCAGCGTGCACCTGGGCTTTCCGCCGTGGTACTTCGACCGGGACGAGATCCGGGCGTTCGCCGAAGCAGTCTTCAGGGAGTGGGGCATTCTCCACGAATGATGGTCCGCCGCTGTCACCTGCGCCTTCCATTTATCGCGTCTGCATGGCAATGCTTGCACTTACTCTTTTTCGAGCATTATAAAAATCATACGTTTCGCATTACTCCGCGCACCATAATCTCGGCGCTGAGGTCGAACCGCTCGTTGGCTCTAGAAAGCCTCGCGCTACGGCGTCTACTCGCTTTTCTACAACGAAGCCCCGGCACAGCCTCGTTTGATGGACCGGGATCGAATGCTGTGGATTGTTCTATCGCATTTCTGCAAGGATTGGCGAACGTCTCTGGTGGTTGCCTCCGCCATATCCTGCCGAGAATTCCCCGGCGCAATTATCCCCTAACAATTTTGTTTTATTTGATAGAGCCCTGTTCGTAGGGAAGAAAATGAACCTGCGACGCCCTGTTTGTAAGACAGTACATCCGAGCGACAGCACCTTTCGTCCAGAATATAGATGGAAAAAACTGAAAAAGC
>CBFCXB010000066.1:0-9450 GCA_965601905.1 uncultured bacterium
TGAGGATTTCCTTTATGAGGATCGCCGATGGATGCCCTTCCTCGAACATCTTCCGCAAATTTCGCGCGTTATACTTGTACTCGGGGTCATTGGTTATCTTCTCCCCCAGCGAAATCATGCGTATGACGTTCTTGGTCGAGAATTTTGGTAAAAGCGACATGATCTCGGTGATCATTTTCTCTTTCGAGAAGCTCATCGCTTTATCCATAAAACCCATCTGATCGACCTCCTGTCAGGAATCCGCCACGTTCTACCGTCCGGAGTTTTCATCCAGCGGCTCCCATTCCGCAGTGCTTTCGAACCTTATACGACATTTACCGTTTGAAATCCAACGATTTTCGTGATTGTAGCTCCACCCGAGATACTCGGAATTTCCGCCCCCCTCGGTTGTGACGAGAAACCTGTTCGAGATGCCGCCGAACGCCGCCGCCTGAGCGGCCGGAAGGGACCGGTCGCCGGCGTTGGCGTCGACGGGAACCCATCCGTACCCCGGCAGGTAGATCTCGTTCCACCGATGGAAGACGTCGTCGTAACTCGCATCGTCGCCTCTAACGACGAGGGAACCGACGTAGCGTGCCGGAACGCCCGCCGCGCGGCAGAGGGCGATGTAGCTGAAGGAGTATTCAGAGCACGATCCATTTCCCCGCTGGAGCACCGTCGGTGCGGTGTTCCAGCCGCCGACCAGCTCGTACTCCATGTTGGCGATAAGATGCTGGAAGAGTTTACGGGCTCTCCAGTATAGATTCGGCTCGTCACCCACGACTGTGGTGACCAGTTCCTGGATGTACGGGTGCGTGATGTCGTACTTGATATCGTCCGCGAGGTAACGCTTTCGAATGGCCTCTGGGATGGCCTCTCCCACTTTCTCCGGGTAAATGAAATATCTGATCGCCGACGTTTCGAGCTCGACACGCATTGAAACCTCTATCGATTCTGTCGGTTTCAGCTCCTCGTAGTGAAACACGGCGATCTTCTGGTCCCAGCGATCCGTCTCGAACCGTTTCGGCTCTGGTATGAACATCATGTTGTCCAGTATCTTCTGGTTGGGTCTGTCTGAGGGTACCGCATAGAAGATGTCGAGCGACTCGATCGAGCCGGAACCGAGCACATCCGCCTCGGTCGTGAAATCGATCACCGCCCGCCGCGGTTCGCTTGTCAGGTACGTATCGTCATCCATGACGACGACCTCGAAGACCGTATCGTGCTGGTAGTCCGTATTGAGGAGGCGGCCGTTCCGCCACGCGAGCCCCCAGCTGAACGGTCCCGGGGCGTCGAGAATGATGACGACGTGACCGCTTTCGGTGTGGATCATGTATATCTCGTCTCGCACGCGATCGGCGCACCAGAGGTAGCCTCCCCCGAACGTGATGCCCCGTGGGTCCGTGGCCGGAGACGGAAAGGAGGCGATCGTTGTTCCATCATCCGGATCGATCTTCGAGATCTGATCGAGACGATTATCGCTGATCCAGAGAAATTCCCCGTCCCATGCGATTCCCATGGGGCTCGGCGTCGGGGATTCGAGCGAAATGACGGTGCGTCCCGTCGTGATTTCGGTGGCGTATATCATCCGGTCCGCCGGATCGGTGCTCCAGAGCACCTTGCCGTCCCAGGCGAGGCCGGAGGGGAAATACCCCGGCGAAACGAGAGAATCTATGGCCGCTCGGTGACTCTCGTCGATGCGATAGATACGGTCCGTTTTCCGGTCGGCCACCCAGAGATGCTGCCCATCCCAGGCCACACCGGTCGGGTGGTGAAGCGGGAGGGGGATTTTCTTCGTGACGTCACCGGGCGCGGCAGCCACGTCCGAGCAGAACAATGCGATAAGAAATGCCGCGTATAGCGTACGTCTTGATACCATTAAACAGCCCTCCCGATCGTTGTGGAGTAGTACCCCTCGCCTAACTGCGCGATGTTTATAGATATTTCCACTCATTGTAGGAAATAGTGAATAGGCGGTCAATATTTTTTAAGAGAAATAGTTGCTTCAGAATCGTCGAGGATATAAAAGGGCAATACCGCAGCGTGCCCGCCGCCGTCAGTCCGGTGCATTATCCGTGTAGTTCGTAACTTCTTTGTATACAAATCGAGAGGACATTGATAGAGTATCCCCGCCGGTGTACGGTACCGGCGGGAGGAGTTGCGCCCTCGAGCGTTACGCTTACGGCAATCGGATGTTCAAACACGGCACACCCATCATCGCTCTTCTCGCGGCAGCCGCCGTCCTCGTTTCTGCATGTCCTGTTTATCTCGATGCAAAACAAGATGTTACAGAGGAGCTTGTTCCGGGCGTCGCTGCCCGTTCCGGCATGGTTGTAACGGCTTGTCCCCATGCGTCGGCCGTGGGGAAATCGGTGCTCGTAGATGGCGGAAACGCCATCGACGCCGCCGTGGCGGTGGGATTTGCCCTGGCGGTGACCTTTCCCGCGGCGGGGAATATCGGTGGTGGGGGATTCATGCTCGTGCGAATGGATTCCGGCGAGACATGCTTCATCGATTTCCGTGAAAAGGCACCGGCCGCCTCGCACCGGGACATGTACCTCGACGATGATGGGGAGGTGATAGGAGGGCTCAGCACACACGGTCATAGGGCGGCCGGCGTTCCCGGATCGGTGGCCGGATTGCACCGCGCTCACCGGCTCTACGGAAGCAAACCATGGCGGGAGCTCCTCGCACCGGCAATCGATCTTGCGACCCATGGATTCCCCATCGATCGTCACCTCGCCGCATCCCTCGAGCGTCTTCAGCCCTACCGCGACCAATTTCCCGAGCACAGTGCCTTCATGGCAGCGGACGGCACTCCCCTCCGGACGGGCGATACCCTGCGCCAGCCCGATCTCTCGAGGGTTCTCTCACGTCTCGCCGAAGAGGGACCGCGAGATTTCTACAGCGGTGAGACGGCGGACCTCATCGTCGCCGAGATGAAGGCGGGCGGTGGACTCATAACACGTCAGGATCTCGCCGCATACAGCGTCATGCTGCGCGAACCGGTTACGGGCTCGTACCGGGGCTGCGAGCTCATATCGGCGTCCCTGCCGAGCTCCGGCGGGATAGTGCTCCTCCAGATACTCAACATACTCGAGGGGTTTCCCGTTCGTGACCTTCCATTCCACTCGGATCGGCATATCCACATCATGGTGGAGGCCGAGAAGCGGGCGTATGCAGACCGTGCCCGATACCTGGGAGATCCGGACTTCGTTGATATACCCGTTTCTCGTTTATTGTCAAAAGAATATGCTCGTTATTCCAGGCGTTCCATCGGAGATCGGGCAACGCCCGCCGCGCGATTGAACGGTGGTGGACTCGAATGTTTCGAACACGAAGAAACCACGCATTACTCGATAGTGGACCGGTTCGGGAACGCCGTTGCGACAACGACGACCCTGAACGGTGCGTTCGGTTCCAAGGTCGTCGTGCGGGGCGCGGGTTTTCTGCTGAACAACGAAATGGATGATTTTTCGATCAAGCCCGGTGTTCCAAACATATACGGCCTCACGGGAGGTGATGCAAACGAGATCGAGCCGGAGAAGAGAATGCTCAGCTCGATGACACCGACGATAGTGTTGAGGAAGGGAGTGGCATTTCTCATTCTGGGGACTCCGGGCGGATCGACGATTATCACCACTGTTGCACAAGTTATTGTCAATATTATAGATTTTGGAATGAAACCGGTGGATGCAGTCTATGCGCCGCGTTTCCATGACCAGTGGCTTCCCGATCACATCAGCTTCGAGCCGGGGGCATTCTCGGCGGAACTGGTGGAACGGCTTGAACTTCGGGGACATCGATGCGTTGAGAGGACTGGCGTTATTGGCGATTTACAGCTTATATTGATAGATGATACGATTATGTACGGGGTTGCCGATCCACGGGGTGGGGGAAAGGCTGAGGGAATCGATACTATTACACCGTCCAGGTAATGAAGGGAGAATTGCGATGGCGATTCGAAGTGTAACGATACTGACAGCAATTGTAATACTGCTTGGCTCGTACGCGCTGCCCGGTGTATGCACCGGGGAGGAGATCGATCCCTATACCCTCCAGGAGGCGTTCGGGCGGTTTCCCTTCGCCAAGATCATTCCTCTCGATAACGGTAAGGCATGGGGGCTCATGTATGCGGATGTCTATGGAAAACTGCACCTCGTACGGTCCACCGAGCGCGGGTGGAAGCTCGAATGGGAGCTGACCAATCTCGGTTCCAAGATCCTCAAGTTCTTTGTCGATGACATCGAGTGCGATGGTGATTTAGAGATCATCGTGGTAACGATGAGCGGGCGAATCCTGATCTATCGTTTGGAAGATTACGTGAACGTATGGGAAAACATCGAGGATAAGTTCGTCAATATCACGGCGGTGGAGTTGGCGAACATCGACAACGATCCACAGCTCGAGTTCATCATTCTCGCCGAGGAGAGGCTCTACATATTCGACGGTGTTACGAAGGGCCGCCAGTGGATCAGCGACCGGAAGTTCAAGGCGACGGAGATTATTATCGACAATGTCGACAAGGACGATCAACTGGAGATCATTCTCAATTCCGGCATCGTGCTTGACACGAGCTTCTTCACCGTCGAGTTGGAATGGAACCATCCGTTCGGCGATCGCATTACGACATTCGATATGAACAATGACGGGTATCCGGAGGTGATCGGCGAATTCGCCGATTACTCGCTTCGTATTTTCGATGTCTACGCGCAAAGGGAGGTCTGGTGACTCCGATGGCACTCTATGGTAAGGTGATACGGATATTCGACGAATCCACGCTACTCGTCAATATCGGGAACAAGGAGGGTTTCAAGGTGGGGAACAGGGTTTTCGTGGTGGAGAAGGGGGATGAGATAACGGATCCCGATACGGGTGAGTCGCTTGGAGTGCTCGAGATGGTGAAGGCGGAACTCGTGGCGGCGGATGTCCAGGAGCGGATCAGTATTCTGAAAACCGCCCTGTCACGAGATGTGGATGCGAATCTGCCGCTGAGCGCCAGAATGGTGCGCGCTTCCGTGCGGTACGAGGGTGCTCTGGGTAAAATGTCCATTGCGCCGGGGGAGATATCGGGACTGCCCTCGCCCTCTCCCGTCCGCGTTGGCGATACGGTGAGACGGATCGAGAAATAGACGCCCGGGAGGCGCACGCACGCTCGATCTACAACAAAATAACAGTGTATCTTCGTATTTTCAAAAAATGGTTACAAATTAGACTCGATTATGGTATAATGCGTTCCCGATGTAAACAAGAGTTTACTACATCAGGACTCGACAAAAGGAGGTAAGCGTTGGAAAAAATGTGCAAGCTTGGTGTAGCCGGGCTTTTCATCCTGGTGATTGCCTCAACGAGCGTATTTGCCGGCTATACAAAGTACTCATATGCTTTGCTCGGCAGCGGTTCATTCTTGGATCCACTTCCGACCTTCAGCGGTGATATCATACAGGGGGATCTGGCTCCCGGAACATTCTGGATTAAGCTGCACATGGCTTCGAGTTGGCCGGCGGACAATCCGGGTACGCCGAATAACGAGAGGTGGGATTATATCTTTACGACCTACTTCACGTACGACGACACCGAGGGAAATGAAGGTTGGGATGGGTATTTTCCGCCTCTTGCATCCGGGGAGACCTTGCTGGAATGGCGGTTTTACACGACGGCGGGAGACACTCTCGGCGGTTTGTGCTCCATCTTCGTCGTGGGGATCAGGGACATTAACGGAAACGGTCTTCTGGATGACAGCGAGCGGGCCAACAAGGACCTCTCCATGAACATCGTGTGCTACATCAACTTTGGAGGCGGCTGTTTCGACCAGCTCTGCGGGCAGGGGAGCTGTGCCGGCGAACTCAATACCGCGATTGGCGAATGGCAGGAGGAACTGCACATCCCATCAGCGAGTTCTGCCTCAGGAAATTTGTATCTCACCGATTTGGACTGTTCTACCGGTGTAGAATCGAAAACCTGGAGCGGAATCAAGGCAATCTACAAAAACTGAGGTAACAAAGCTGAAAGGATGTGGTATAGATGAAAGGTAAGGCACGGTCATTCCTCTTCCTGATAACGGTTCTGGTACTATTACCCTGTACGGTGCATGCACAGTGGCCGGATTCGCTGATGGTCGAATTCGATTTCGAGGGATTCGGCAACCTCGTGATGAACTCACCGCCGGTGTACATGAGCGACATCGTTGCGGGGGATTCCCGTGTCGTCGGAGGAACCTGGTGGTGGCAGCTCGACGATTCGGCGTGGCCGCCGACGAGCGATCCCAATGCCCGCTGGGATTATATATTCAATAACCAATTCGTCTACACGGGGGGACCGGGCGCCAACTGGACGGCTATTTTCGACGGCAACAGCCTGCCGACAAAACCCGTATGGGAGCTCAACCACCCGGTCAACGGCATGATGGGCGGCACCCTCGTCTGGGCCGTCACCATTCTCGACTGGAATGCAAACGGCACGCTCGAGCTTGACGAGAGGGTATTTGGAACGTACTCGGGAACGATCATGGTGATGAAGTACGGAACGGGGAACTTCTCGAAGTACTGCGGGAGCGGGGCGTTCAATGGATCGTTCAACAATCCGGATCCTGCCAATTACGCGGATGATTTTATCGAAGGGCACTGCATACTCGATCTGATCAATTGCCAGATCGGCACGGAAGAGTCGAGCTGGAGCGCGCTGAAAACGATGTACCGGTAACGATCATCGCGGTTGAAAACAGATTGTGAGGCGTACCCACATGGCGGTGGGTACGCCTTTTTCGAATCCCGGCGTGAAACGGATCTTGCGGGCGGCGTACGCCGCGGTTCGATTGAGGGCTTCATGGGGGAGCCGCCGTGTTATCTTGACGTTCTCGACCTCGCCGCGTTCATTGACAAAAAGGAGCAATTCGACCGTTCCCTCGACACTCCCGCCGACTCCTTCCGGGTATTTCGGCCAGGGAATGTAGAGGGGCTTCGGCTCCACGGTGGTCTTTTTCCTTCCCGCCCTGCCGGCGCTTCCACCACCGGAACTTCTCCGGAGCGGGAGCAACTCGGATAAGGGTTCCCCCAATTCATCGAGTGTAACCTCTTCAGCCTGTGTCTCCTCGCTCTTTTGAACGCTCACCCGCTCCGCGGGAGTTTCCGACGGTTCCTCAAGCGGTATCAGTGAGAACGGCCGGTTCTGCAGGTATAGGCTCGAACTACCCTCATCACCGATCATGTCCGTCTTGAAGACCGTGAAATAGTGAGGTTTCAACAAGACGACGAGTGCGAGATGGAAGAAGATCGCGATGACTATGATCACGAGCCACGTGCGCCAGTCGCTTCGAATCCTGAACGAACGATATTCTCTGCGTGTATACATATTTTTCTTGCAGGCCGGACGATCACCATGGATAATGCACTGTAACTATTATAGCATAGCATTGGACGTCCCATGTAAATATACACAATTTGCACCGGGATCGGCAAGGTGTTGGGGTGGAAGAACGGCTCATGTTCGCGATATCAAGAAAAGACTTTTCCGTACCGAATATCATGACATGCCTCCGCATACTGATGGCCATCGCGGCCGGTATCCTGTTTTACCTTAAATACGGGTCGTTCGCGGCGGCGCTCTGCATCTTGGCTTCAGTGCTCGATTACTTCGATGGTTGGTACGCGCGGAGATACAAGCAGTCGACGAAACTGGGCGCCCACCTCGATCCGTTCGCCGACAAGATTCTCATTGCCGTGGTTTTTATCGCCCTGAGCTTCACGGTGCGATGGCCCTGGTTCTCGTTTCTTGTTACCATGATCCTTCTGCGGGAAGCGTCGATCACGGTCTATCGCATGATGATACTGAGGCGTTCGGGCCAATTCGTACCGGCGAGCAGGCTGGGCAAGATAAAAACGACCGTTCAATGCGTTGTCGGTGATATGCTTCTCTTTTACGTATTCATATTCCCGCGGTCCGTACCGGAGTCCGCCACCATAATCTTTCTCGCACTCCTCGTAACATTTTTTATCACGATAGATTCCGGATTGCGGTACGTGCTGCCGAGCTGTTCCGATGGAAAAAAGCGGTCAGCTCTCGAGCGGTTGTATCAGTTGATCTTCGGTGTTAGGGCGAGGGAGATGTAATCGATGGACGTGTATGAAGCGATCAGGCAGAGGACCAGCGTGCGGGCGTACAAGAGCACTCCAGTGGATATTGAAAAGATCGATCGGATCCTCGATGCAGCGAGGCGTGCGCCGTCGGGTAAGAACGGGCAACCGTGGATATTCATCGTGGTCACCGATGCCGAGACGAGAAAGAAGCTCGTACCGGCCTGCAAGAACCAGGCATTCCTCGCCCAGGCTCCTGTAATAATTGTTGCGTGCGGGAGGGAAGAATATGCATATAAAAAGATGGGGGGGTACTGGAACAGCCTTCCCGTCGATATCGGTATCGCCGTCGAGCACCTGATGCTCGCCGCCGAGGCGGAGGGACTCGGGACGTGCTGGATCGGGGCATTCATCGAGGAGGAGGTGAGAGCAATCCTCCAGGTGCCAGCGGAGGTGAAAATCGTAGCCCTCACGCCGGTAGGCTACCCGGCGGCGGAGAAGAGCTTCAGACCCCGAAAGGAATTACGTGAGATCATCATGCGCGAGAAATGGGGCGGGGCATATGAGGACGGCAATTAGAGGTATTTTGATTCTGTTTGTCATGGGAACGTCCGTATCTGCACAGCAGACATCATCCGAGGAGATCATCGACTGCGGTGCGCGGGAGCTTCCTCTGGAGCACTTGGCGGGCGCTGGAACCGCGCTCTCTATGGATAGGGGAGAGCACTTTTTCTCGTTCAGCGACGACACGCTGGAAACATTCGACATCGAGCTGGAAGAGGATAAAGAGGGCAATCTCTACAAGGAAATCGCCATAGCGGTCATAGTGGTGGCCATGGTCGGCTACATATTGATCACGCTCATCAGTCCGGGCGATGAGGAGGAAGAGCCGACATCCAACGGCAAGGATTTCCCGCGTTCGTTCGTCGGTATATCGGTGCCGATCAGTCCGTGACCGAGAATGCGCGCTCCTCCGAAACGATCTTTCCACTGTTCAGATCCTCTACCGTGACGGCAAGCACGTAACGCTGCGGCTCGAGCGCGCCGATATCGATCTGAAGCGTGTCGTGCACCGTATTGTCATTGGTGCTCTGCTCGATGGAGTTCACGATATACGGCGCCTCGTCCGGGCTCTTTCCCCGCACGCTCGCCATGATGTAGGCGAGTGCTTCCATGATCCCCGGTTTCTCCTCCTCCGTCTTCTTGATCATGTATGTCAAGCGGTACCGCGCACGTCCTTCAACGATGGAGAGGTTGTAGATCTCGTAGGTGAGACAGAGCATCTCGTCCCTGTTGTACAGTGCAAAGGGATCGAGTATCGTGGAGCATGAGCCATCTGCTGAGAGAAGCGTGAGGTTGACCGTGCTCATGGCGAGCGAATTCCGGGAGAAATCCCTGA
>CBFCXB010000067.1:0-9380 GCA_965601905.1 uncultured bacterium
AGCTGTTACGTCAAAATGTGAAGGGGGCTCCCCCAAGAGGGGATGCCCCCTTTTCTCATTTCGATGGTCAGTGGAATTTCGCCTATTTCTATATTTAATAATAAGTTCTACCTGTACCCGTTCAATTTGGAAGAATTTCAGATTATCTGTAAGTCATTTTTATTAGTCCCTTCCCCGGATATCGTAAACCATAAATTGCTGTTGACACCCCGCTGTCCGTTGTGTTACAATACTTCAGTCGAGTAAGTAAAAGGTATCTCCAACATGTAACGCGCGGAAGGAGGCTTTATTACCCCCAAAAGGTGAACCAATTGAAACCTGAGGTTCCCGAACCTTTTAGGAGGTTTAGGAGGTTTAAACAATGTTCAAAGGAAAAGTCTTGCTTTTCTCTTTGCTGCTTGTCTTCGCAACCAGCGCCTTTGCGGGCGATGTGGACAACTGTCGCAGTGACTGGGGCGTAAGCTGCCCCACCATGAGGGTGTGCATCTGTCCGCAGGGCGATTTCGAGTTCATTCGCGACGGTTGTAAAACAGGCACCGACTACATCTGGGTTGATGTCAATGATGTCAGCGGTGGCGGCATATCCGGCGTTCCCTGGTCAGACTACTGGCTGCAGGCGTGTGATCCGGCCCAGGAGCTGTGCCTGTGCGCCAATCCGGTTGTAGCCGACTCGCTCACGAACAGCGCGGGCCGCACGACCATTTCCGGCCGTATCGCCGGCGGTGGCTGTATCGTCACGGGCGGTCTCTACCTTGCCGTGCAGGGTAAGGTCATCGTTACCTATCCGGCCTGTACCGCTGTGACGTGCCGCATTATCATCATCGTGAGCGTCGATCTTACAGCCGATTGCAAGGTCAACCTGTCCGATCTCGTAGTCTTCGGTCTCAGCTATAACAAGAACCTTGGAGAGCCTGGTTACGACACGTGCTGTGACTACAACGACGACGACAAGTGTAACCTGAGTGATTTCGCGTTCATGGGTGAGCACTATCTGCACGAGTGCTTCTAAAGGAGCACCGAATGCATAATCTTGTAATCCCTATTGGTTGACATCATAGGGGTGCTCATTGGGAGCCAGATTGTGAAGAGGATAATGCTTACAATGGTAATTGCTCTCCTGATACCGAGTATGATTGGTGCCACGGCGACGATGGGCGTCTACTTCGGGTATGCACCCGGGGCGATGATCGATTACGAGATCGTAGTCGGACCTCATCCGGACAGTGGTTTTCTGCGTGGGACCTACGCACCGGACAACGATTTCTTCGACATAATCGGTCTGACCTCGAAGCTCTGCCCAGAGGAACCGGTCGCGGTCGAAGAGGAAAGCTGGGGTGCGGTCAAGTCGATGTATGGTTGAGGGAGAGTGGATTAGTAGTTTTGTGGCTGGGCGGTGAAACGCTCAGCCACGGGGCCACGAGTCGGAAGGGAGGTGGTGAGTAGAGAGCGAGAATCGTTACCACGTTTCTCAACACCACGAATCTTCCTTGTACGAGAATGGGCCTCGGAAAGGTTGAGTGGTAACGCAACGTTAAGGAGGAAAGAATGAAGAAAGCACTATTACTGACAGTTGCCCTATTGCTCGTCGCGAGTGTCGCGAGCGCGCAGGAGAGCTCCCCGCTGGGCTACATCGGACTTTTTACCAGTGAAGAGCATTCGGAATGGTGTTATGCCGGGAGTATGGTAACTGTGTGGATCATGTGTCTGCCGGGCAGCCTCGGCCAGATGGCCGCTGAGTTCATGCTTAGCAATCCGACCAACGTCTTCCCGGGCGGTGTCACCTTAAACGAAGATTTGATTACGGTGTCTCAGGGTACTTTGGATGGTGGTATCAGTATCGCCTACGGGACGTGCGTGCCCTATCCTAATTGGCACTGGATCGTGAGCCGGATGTACATGGTGATGGACGGGGAGCCGTCGATGATCGAGATCGTCCCGCATCCGGATACGGGTGAAATCAGTTTCGCGAACTGCGAAGAGGATTATCCGATGGAGCCGTGCGTCAAGCTGACGAACTTGTACGTAAACTACACAATCGAAGATGATGAGTGTAAGGCGATGGGTACGGAGAGCGCCAGCTGGGGAGCGATCAAGAGCATGATCGACTAACGGGTCGATCCGATTGCTTCAGCGGAGCTGTTACGTCAAAATGTGAAGGGGGCTCCCCCAAGAGGGGATGCCCCCTTTTCATCGTGGGTGAGCGTGATGCGAGCCTCCCATAGGTATTCGGCGGCTCGTACATGCAATCTATTGCGGTGGGGAGGATTAGGCCGATCCACGCGTAGAATGCAGCACGGATTTTTACCTTGTATTATACATGTCTACGACATAATTTTATGAGGAGACGGTTGATATATATGCCGCTCTGCAGCCCTCTATTCTGCAGCCCCTGGAAGCGAGGAGATTCCGTTTGAGATATAGATATGCCGACCGTCGAATACCGCTGCGCCGGTTGATGGCGTTCCTTATCATCCTGTTTCTGCCGGTCTCTTCCGCTATCGGTGTGGAACATGCGCGCCTCATCTCATCGAGCGGGAGCACGATCTCATTCGAGATCACCGTGCCCCCAGCCGAGGTCGTCCCCGTGCCGGAGGGAAGAGTCAGGGTGGTGATATCCGGATTCGGGTCGTTTTCTCCTCCCGGCGCGGTGGAGCTTCCCGGCAAGGCGTTCAACGTGGCGATTCCGGCCGGCGGCAGAGCGCGCATCTCTTACACGATCCTCGAAGAGGAGTCCCTCGGTGGTCTGGCGCTCGCCCGGGTGCCCGGTGAGCGGTGTGAGCGGCGGGAGCGGGGGATCCCAGTCACGGAGTTCTACACCCCGCCCGATCCGTGGACCGAGGTGGGGCCGCCGCCGATCGTTATGGCCGGCGAAACGTGCCTGATGGGGCGGCAGCGCGTTCTACCCGTGCGTGTGAATCCCCTCGCCACCGGTGAGAACGGTGTGCGGCTCGTCCGAAAGATAGCGGTCACCGTACATATCGAGGGCGCCCCGCCGCCCTCGCGTACCGGACTTCAGCGGGATATGCCGGTCTCGGGACCATGGCAGCGCCTGTACGCCCGGTTTCTCGTGAATCCGGGTGATGTGACACGGTTTCGAAAGGTCTTGGAGCGTCCCGTGTTGCGCGGGTCGCCGTTCCAAGGGGTGAAGCGTCTCAGGATCCAGATACCCGAGACGGGTCTCTACGCGGTACGGGCGGATTCCCTGATCGAATCGGGCCTTTCAGGACTCTACGACAAGAGTGAGATCGCGCTGCGTAAGTACTATTACGACAACAGCGAGCCGGATCTCGTTCGTGCGGTCGATATCCCGGTACTGGTTCTCGAGAGCGGTTCGGCGTCCGGGGACATGTTCGAGGGGGAGGATCTGCTCGTTTTCTATGTGCTCGGCATCAAGGACGATCCGGATGCCGGCGATATAGATGCACGGTACACGGATGACAACACCTACTGGCTCGAGGCGGGGCCGGGGGTACAGGAAACACCGATGGAGGAGATGCCGCCGCTCCCCGGCACACCGGGCGTTACACCCGCTCGGATTTTCACCAGGACCAGGGTTCGCAGCGATATCTACTACCAGAAGAAGGAAGTACATCCCGCCCAGACCGATTTCTATTTTCATGCCAGGATGCTCGGGGATGAACTCGTTCTTCCCTTCGAGGTGCGCCATCCGGCGGGCCATTCGGCATTCGACATCAGGGTGCGGGGGCGGGGCGCCTTCGAGAACATTAAGTACCAGCGGCTGACCTTCTCGATAAACGGTCAGTATATCGGTGTCGATTCGCTCTATTCGTTCAACGGCGATACCTTTATATTCAATGGTCTATCCTCGGACCTGCTCGTCGATGGAACCAACGAGCTTGTTATCAGCAGCACGGTCGAATACGGCCTCATGGTCAACGATTTCTCGGTGAAGTATCCGCGCAGGTTTATCGCTCACGGCAATATTCTCGAGTTCTCGATCGGCGCCACGATTCCGAATCAAACGGTAGAGATAGCGGGATGTACCGATACGACGGGTGTGCTGATCGAAATTACCGATATTCCGAAACCCCGCTACCGTAAACTTTCATCCACGTATTTCACCGGCGCCTCTCCGCCCTATACCTGCACCTTCAATCTCGAACCGCCGGCTGCCGGCGAACGCCGTTTCATCCTTGCAGTCGGGGGGAGCGGGGAACATGTTCCGAACAGCGGCATCGAGGAGGATTACATTTCCGATCTCGCCGGTGAGATGGGTCCATTCAATACACTGATCATCTCGCACGCCGATTTTATCGACGAACTCGCCGATTACGTGAGCTGGCGCCGCGATCAGGGGTATCGCATTCTCGTCGCCGATGTGCAGGACATCTACGATGAGTTCAACGGAGGGATGCCGAACTGCGATGGGATCAGGCGATTCATCAGCTACGGGGTGAACCGGTGGGGCGTCGAGTTCGTCCTCCTCGTCGGGGACGGTAACGAGGATCACAGGGGTCTGTTCGAGAAGACGCCGCCGGACTTCATTCCGCCGTATACCTTCGTGTACAGCATGGTCAGCGCGGAATTCTACAATGAGGTGATGGCGACGGACCGTTACTACTCGTTTCTCGACGAGACGCCGCCGCACGCTCTCGCCGCGGGGCGCTCGATGGCCCCCGAGAGCGAACCGTCCGCCGATCCATATTTCCTCAAAGCCTCCATGCAGCCCGACGTCATGCTGGGGCGCTTCCCGATCGGTGAGGATTACGAGTTGCGTGCCCTCTTCATCAAGATGCGGAAATTCGAGGAAACAGAATTCGACGAGCACTGGCGGCGACGGGCGATACTCTGGGCGGACGATGCCTGGTCAGGACTGTTCAATTTTTATCATTACAAGTTCGGGGAGGAGGAGTTCAAACGGAGTATGATGATAGTCGGGGACAGCATCGAGACCGCGCTTCCCGGAGGATTCGATCTCCAGCGGCTCAACCTGTCCACATGGACGGACGAGCCGCACAAGAATCCGAACAACGACCAGGGATCGGTGATCTACAACCGTACGCAGGATTCCGTGCGCACCTATTTCACGCCGTACCTCGTAAGGAAATGGAACGAGGGAGCGATGCTGCTCTCCTTCCAGGGGCACGGCAATCGCTCCACCCTCACCACGGAGGCCTCCTTCGCCGCACTGGCGCTGTTCGAGGACCTCGACAGCCTTCGAACACCGCTGCCCAACATCTTTACCGCCTTCGGGTGTCATATCAGCGAATTTGCCCGCGTAGGCGAGCTGGGACTCACGATAGACGGAAAAAACGGCGACTGCATCACCGAGCAGCTCCTCTTCAAGCCGCGTTCGGGCTCGGTCTCGACCTACGCGAGCACGGGTTACGAATTTCTCGGCGACAATGCGCGGTTGTGCGAAACCCTCCACGAGGTGATGTTCCGCCGGCCGCCCACGGATTCGGTGCCGCCCAACAACGAGTATACCGGCGCCCGCTGGATCTTCGGCGAGCTGGTTCTCAATGGGGAGATAGAACATATACTGAGAAGGAGTTACGGCGCCACTCAGGTATTCAGGTACATAACCCTCGGGGATCCAATGCTGCGGATCGACACGGGGCCGCCGCTGATGAAGCTTCAGGGAGATTGGGGTGAGGGGTGGGTCGAGATTGCGCCTGATTCGCTGCGGGCGCGGCGCGGCGCCAACGATTTTCTCCTCCGATTCACGGCGAGTGATGTCGTGGCCCTCGGACAGATCACGCTCGAGATGGACGGCGAGGACTGGACCGACTCCCTCGATATCGTGCCCCTCATCGATGCGGACAGGACGTTCGCGCGCGCCTACCGCGCCGATCTCGATTACACGATCAATCCGGGCAGCGGGCCGATGAGCTTCAAGGTTTTCAAGCCCGACAGCCAGCTTGCCGGTATCATGGAAATACCGATCACGACGCGTATCAGGTTCTTTTACAACGACTATCTCGAGATCACGCCGACGGTCGACTCGCCGCCGACGGGCACGTTCCGTCTCACCGTCGATTTTGCTTCATACCTCGCTGAGCCGCCGGGGTTGCTTGGCGACGGGGTCCGTTTGGATGCGGCCCAATTCACCGTCCCCCGTCCGCAGGATTCACTGCACTGGGAAGCGAGTTTTTCGCATACATTCAATGCGGGGAGGCGCGTTCTCACCGTCCAGGCCGGGGAATTCATGAAGGATTTCGAGTTCAACGTGACAGGCGATGAGCTCGTGATCGAGGCCTTCAATATCCCCAACCCGTTCGCCGGTGGAACGAATTTCGTCTACGCGCTGAACCTTCCCGCCGATGCCGGCACGATCGATATCTTCAACGTCAGCGGCATTCGTATAAAAACAATAAAGTTAACAGGCAAGGGGCTCCAGGCCTCGAGTCTTCAGAGTCCGAACGCGGTCTACTGGGACGGCAGGGACCTCGCCGGCGATCGTGTCGCCAACGGTACGTATCTCTACGTGGTGCAGGTGGGGCGAAACGGCTCGAATCGCAGCGTAACGGGAAAGTGCGTCAAGCTGGAGTAATCCCCCCCGTGTGTCCATGGGGGAAACGCACCGCAGCCGGCATTGCGGATTCACCCGGCGGGCATGGGCGCCCGGTTGGCGCGGGCAACATGGCGCGGGCAACATTTTCCTTTACCGGAACTCATTTTCAATTTACAATCTTACCCATGGTGCGCACTACGGAGCATCGCGAGCCAATGAAGCACCGATCCGTAGCCATGCGCGCCGGGATCCGCTTCTTATTCGAGTGCACCGGAACATTCGGCATGGAGGTCGATTCGTGAAGCGCAGCCTGGATGAGCTGGCGAAAAAGGAGCCGAGGCTGATCGTCGGCATAGAGACGGGGAATACGCCGGGAAGACTGGGGGCCGTGGTGGTCGGGGTGATCGGCAGCGGCGATGATACGGTACTCGATATACACGGATTCAAGAGCTACCCGCTTCCGGCCGAGATCATCTCCACGCTCGTGGCCCTCGAGCAGGGAGACGATTTCGACCCGGAGGAGATAGCGGGGATCAACTTTCTCATTCACCATCACCTGTCAGCCCTGTACGAAGATGTGCTCGAGGAGTTCGGTATTCCCCCGGACGAGATCGATCTGATCGGTCTCAAGTGTATCGAGGTCGGCGGCCGGATTTTCCCCGAGGACCCCTCGGTTCTCAGCGAGATGACCGATTGCATCGTTGCGAGCCGGTTCAGTATCGGCATCGAGAACCATACCGGCAACCAGTTACATGTCAATGAATCGCTGCTTCGGAAGATGATGGGATCGATGATGGAGCGGTTCGATCTCGACGTTGATGCCCGCGAAGCGGCGGCGGTGGCGCTGCTGGCCAATGAAGCCCTTTTCCATGAGAACAGCGAGGAATGCGTCGGGATGCCTATGGGCTCGACCGCCAAGGCGCGTCCGAGTCTGCGCGCCGTGAAGCGAACGGGTGCGTCGGTGGGAGAGGAAGGCGCATGTCTCTACGGCGAGTTCTTCTTTCCCGCCTGATCCCTCGTCGTCTCGTACGGGCGGGGAGGTATGGTCCCTGCGCAGAAAGGTGTAATCCGATGAAGCTTCTGCGTTGTTGCTGCCTGGCGGCAGCGTTTTTTGTATCCGCTGTGATGTCATCGTGCGGTGTTCCGGAGATCGCCGAGAAGCCGACCGCGGGAGATGAGAGACCGGGCCGTGACGTTGTAATCCCTTCTCCCCTCGATCGAACGCCGGAAGTGCGGGTGATGATAATGGAGGGGAAGGGGAGCGTGCGGATCAGTACGCAGTCCGATTTCCACATCGCCGAGGGTATCGATGAGACGCCCCTCAAACGGTTCGAATCGGGCGGGAGTTACGCGGTGAAGTGCCGGCGCGATGAAGTCGTGCTCTCCGAGGGGGGAAAGATACTGCACCAGGCCCCGCAACTTTTCGTGAGACCGGCATCGAGCCAGAGGATGTACATAGGCGGCAAACCGTACCGTGGCGCCTTTCTCTTCGTGCCCGCGCACGGGAAGGTCATCACGATCAATGTCGTCGCCATAGACGATTATATCAAGGGAGTGCTGCCCGCCGAGATCGGATACCTGAAGCCGGATCAGTACGAGGCGTACCGCGCGCAGGCGATCGCGTCGCGTTCGTACGCGCTCAGCAAGCTCGAGGAGAAGGCGGGAGAGCTCTATGATCTGAAATCGACGATCATGGACCAGGTGTACCGCGGCGTTGGGGGCGAGGATCCCAATGCATCGGAGGCCGTCGACGGGACACTCGGCCTCGTCGCTCTGTGGGACGGCGCCCCCGCCAGGGCCTACTACTCGTCATGCTGCGGTGGGCACACCGCCGATATCCGCGTCGGCTGGCCCTGGAAGATGGCCTACCCCTACCTGTACGGCCGGAGAGATGTCGTGGATGACACGAAGAACACATCGCTCTGCAACCGTTCGCCGCATTTTCGCTGGCGTGTCCACTGGAGCGGCAATACCCTTCGCGGCATTCTCCGGAAGACACTTCCGGAAGTGCTCGGCATCAAACCGGCCGCGGTCAGCGATCTCCGCGACATCACCGTGCTCGGTACGGCGCCTGACGGGCGCGTCGAGGCGATAGAGATCGAGACGGGCATGGGCAGCTACCGCGTTGCGGGAGATAGAATCCGCTGGGTGCTGAGGCCCACCGCGGGCTCCGATGCGATTCTGCGCAGTAGCCTCTTCAAGATGAGCGTGAAAAAGGCGAGGGGCAAGGTCGCATCCGTCAACCTGGTCGGGGGTGGAAACGGACATGGGATCGGCATGTGTCAAACGGGCGCCATAACGATGGCCGAGCTCGGGTACAGCGCGGAAGAGATACTCCACCACTACTATCCCGGAATAACGATTCAACGTAAATACCGGTAACATGAGCGAATCGGTCGCAGCGTGTCTCTCACCCCATCTCGTCGTCGGACTGGAAGGGACCGGACTCACCGGTCGGGAACGTGAGTTGCTACGGCGTATCCCCCCGGCGGGTGTCATTCTGTTTTCGAGGAATGTGAGGGGTAGGGGGCAGCTTCGCCGGCTTACCGCCGATGTGGTTCGCATCGTGCGCGACGTGAGCGGATACCAACCGTTGATCATGGCTGATCACGAGGGGGGAAGGATATCGGTTCTGGCCGCGGCGATCGGTGCGCCCCCCGCGCAGATGGCTATCGGGCGCGCCGCCGCTCGGGCGGCGATCGGTGCGTCCCCCGCGCAGATGGCTATCGGGCGCGCCGCCGCGCAGGCGGCGATCGGTGCGTCCCCCGCGCAGATGGCTATCGGGCGCGCCGAGGAGCAAGCGGTGAACGGGCGCGCCGCCGCTCAGATATTCTGTCGTAGGGTCTACCGCGAGACGGCCCGCCGCCTCCGGGAATGCGGTGTAAATACGCTCCTCGGTCCCGTT
>CBFCXB010000068.1:0-9308 GCA_965601905.1 uncultured bacterium
GGAAATCCTTTTCGGAGTCGGAATAGGGGTACCGCGAAGACCCAAATAGCCTGTAGACGTCTTCAAAGGTCTCCTTCCAGAGAATCCTGTCAGCGTCATCGGCGGTTTTCGATATATTGAGGGCCACCATTTCTTCGGTGTTTCTGTTGTACATGATCAAGATGTCCAAAGCGGGCGCGGGCCAGTGTCTCCGGTGCTCCGCGACGTCTTCGATGATTATCTTCTTTTGCTTTCGCGTGAGGGGATCGAAGAACATCAGCGTGTCCTGGAACGAGTACAGCAATTCACCGGCCGAATTCAGCCCTTCATTGTTGTAGCCGGGTGGAAGATCGATCTCGGCGAGATACTCTCCTGTGGCAGGATCGAGCTCGATGAGATTGCTGCATCGGAGGCTCTCGTAACCGATCCGTCCGTTCAGAAAGGTGAAGCTCAGGCGCTCGCCATCCCTGATAACGGCTAATTCCATCGGATGCCGGTCGGGGAAGAACATTTTTATAATATTAACCTGCATCGCATTGTTGATCGCGTACCCGCCGAACGATACGACGATATCTCCCACTTCGATGCCGATCGAATCGGCCTGCGAGCCCCCAGCGACTAACGTGATGCGGCTGCCCCACATCCTGTGCGCGTAGAATCTGTTGCCGATCCTGACGGGATCGACGAGCATCGAATCGTACCAGTTGGCGCCGTTTCCCGTCAGATCGATCCCCGCCGTGTATTTCGGGAACGATTCGCTCTGGTCGCCGCCGATACCGCCCCAGCGGACACGGATCTCGGTCACGGCCCGGTCCCGTGTGTACGAATTGGAGGGGACATCGATGGCATATTCGATGTACCTCTGATTTTCCGGATCCTCCTCGATCTTCGTCGTCAGGAGCGGTCCTAGGTTTATGGCGTTGATCGATTCGGTGAAGAGAAGGGGGCTCCATATCAGGTTCTCGCCGGAGTCATCGACTTTGTATTCGAAGAATATCAGGTGCTCCTGCGTAACACTGAATCCGCATACGGGGAGCTTTCTCCCCTCGATACGGTAGTGGGGCTCCTCGAACCAGTAGAACGTTCTGTCCTCACCCTTCGCCACGCCGAACGCGAAGATAAGTCCTGGAAAGGCAATAACTCCCTCATTCAGTTTGAATATGGCATTATATTCGGAGATCTTCGGATCTATGAGAAACTCCATTCCTTCGTCCTCAAGTTTCTTGTGCCATATTTCATCGTCCGATCGAATTGCCATGTCGCCGATCAGTCGGAGGGATTCTTTGCGAAGCCCGAGCTCGGTCAGGATCCGGAGCAGGTCCTCCGATAATCCACCGGAGAGCCGCATACTTGACGAGAGCGACGTTCTCACATCTTCGAGGGCGCCCGATGTGTCCTCCGCCGCCCACTTGCTCAAACCAGAAACGGCGATGAGATCCCCCTTCAGTTTACTCTGATTGGGGATCTCGAACACGCCGACAAAATCGTCTCCGCCGAGGATTATTCTGTCCCCGTCCGCGTTCAAATCCGCTGCAAAGATCCCGACGCGGGGGACCTGGAGTACCTCTTGCCCGGTCTTTATGTCGAGGAGCGACATGCCATCGATGTGATCGAACAGCATGTATCTGTCCTCGAGCACGGTGAGGATTTGAAGGTTCGTCACGGTGAATGTCTTGGTCCATTCAATCTGGAGGGTGCGCATGTTTAGAGCGAGAAATTCGCCGGGTGCGCGATAGACGAGGAAATACTCGAGTCCCTTTATATAATTCGTCCGCAGGTCTCCCGCTTCGATGTCGTAGATCGGTCGCTCCCCCTTGAACAACTTCAAACCGGCGTCCCCGTGATGAACCAGTGTATCACCCTTCCAGAATGTGTTGATCCGGTCGGGGGTTATGAGATAGGTGCTTCCAACGCAGGATGACGCGCTGCGAACGAGCCGGGCGGAATTATCGTCCAGGCTGAAGATACGGAGGCTGTCGGTGTCGGTCTGCGCGAACCAGCGACCGGATTCATCGGA
Source organism: uncultured bacterium (assembly GCA_965601905.1). Classification (GTDB taxonomy): domain Bacteria; phylum Krumholzibacteriota; class Krumholzibacteriia; order Krumholzibacteriales; family Krumholzibacteriaceae; genus DATKWS01. The sequence continues at coordinate 1,997 of CBFCXB010000068.1, forward strand.
TGCGATCCTTTGGGTCCAATGATTGACTATGAGCGGGTAGGGCAGGCGAAGTAACCGGATTTCGTAATCATTACCCCCCGCATTGGTCACAATATACAGCGTGTCGCCGCGTACCGCGATGAGCTTCTCGGAACGTTTGTTCGTGAAGACATCATCCGGCGAGATCTCGAACGGGAGCGTAAAGAGAAGTTTTTTCTCCCAGGTGCCGGTTTTGAGGCCGTAGAGCTTGTTCCCGTCGCAGAATTTCCAGTATTCGGTATCCTTGATGAGATGTGCCTGGATGCTGATTCTTTTCGAAATGTCGATTGTTTCGAAACGGTGAATCTCTTTGAAGTTTCCAGCTGCGGGCTCGAACACGGAAAGCGTCCAGCCGTGCGGCCCCTTTTCGTACAGCTCGAATTGATCTTCGTCTTGCTTTCTCATGGCATCGACTTTTTCGATGCCGTCCCGCAAAATCGTCTGCTCGTTCTCCGGACTTCCCTTCTCGAACCAGACGATCTTGTACCCGATGTACTCTGACCAATTGAGAAAGGTTACGGTGTAGTTCGGAGTGTGGGTGCTTCCGAAGATGTTCCATGGATCGAAATCGTGAACGCGGACAAGCTTGTTTCGGAGGGGATCGTGGATTTCCACCTTGTTGTCTTCCCAGGGCTGTCCCTCGCTCGTCGTCATGTAGACGAGATCGCCCGTGAAGTAGGCCATCCGCGTTCTCCTGACGCCCGTGTAGTACCAATCCTTCCAATTCCGGGAGTCGATCTGCTGGAGGGTGACCTTGGCGAGTCTCGCCGCCCGTTCCCAGTCCTGCGCGCGGTACGCCTCCATCGTCGACCGGTAGTTCGCCTCGATCGTGCCGGTGGCGTGGAGGGGGAAGGGAATACATAGCAATATAAAAAATGCCGCGAGAGATATTCTATTCATGTTGAATCTCATCGTATCGGTCAGCCGGTGCGACGCCAGGCGGAGCATTCCTCGCAGCATGCGTCCGCTACCCGCCTTCACGCATGTCTGCAAACGCCTCTTCCGCCGATGGATAAATCTTGGCGTACTGCGTGATCCCCATGATCTTGAACGTCTTCTCGACGATCGGGGCGCAGTTGCAGAACGCCATCGTGTCGTTCGTCTCGAGTATCCGCTCGAGAATCTCTATGAGGAACGAGACGCCGATCGAGTTGATGATCTTGGAATCTGCGAGGTCAAAGAGATACTGCGTGCCGCCCTCGGCGTGCGCCTCCTCGAACCGCCTTGCGATCGTCTCCCCGCCGACGTTGTTTATATATCCGTGGGTGCTGAAAACCCAGACGGGACCTTCGCGGCGTGTATCTACCGTAAAGGAATCCAGCATACAGAACTCCTCCGGGCTCTATCGTTTCTTTTTCATCGTGACGACGGTTCCGCCGGGGCCCGACTCGATCGTCAGTGAATCCATCATACGTTCCATGAGCTTGAGTCCCCAACCGCGTTTTCTGATACCGGGCCGCAACATCCTTTGCAGGTCGGGCTCTTCCACCTCTTCGGGATTGAATCCGGTGCCGTGATCTTGCAGGATGATCGTCAGCTCCGAATCCTCGACCCGGAACGTGATGTAAACCTTGCCGTCCTCGCTGTGGGAGTGCTCGAACGAGTTGAGACATGCCTCGATGAGCGCCATCGAAACCTCGGCGGTTTTCTCTTCGTCGAGGTTCATCACCTCGGCCACTGCCTCGGCTGTCCTGCTCGCCGCGATTTCCATGTCCGGCATCATCGGAATCGTAAGGTTGATCTCCTTGACCGATTCCCGGTGCGTGATCTCATCGCGAGGATTGTTCATGTCGCCTCAAGGCTCCTCTACCTGTAGATACAGCACTACCCGTACACTCTGATATGGAATACGGTGTGAAGTCAAGATAAGTTTCGGCGGGCATTCCATATGCTGGTTTACCTGAGTAACCATTGTTGAAAAATCTGTTGAAAAATCTAATCTTTGACTGGCCATGGCAGCTTTGGTAAGATACCCGATTGCGGATGCGCGCCGCGTAACCATCGGAGCGTTAGGTTCGTATCAGGTGAGCACGATGGTGGCCCTGTTGAAAACGGATTTTCGCAAAGGAGTTTGATGATGGTCGGTTCGAGAGCGAGAGCGTTGGAAGTGTTCTGCGCCATTGCGGCGATCGTTGTTATCTTGGGCATGATGGTCTTGTGTTCATCGGGGAGTGCGCCAGCCGCCGAGAAGCGGCCGCTCATGCGTTTTCCCGACGTGCACGGCAACACGATCGTGTTCGTCTACGGCGAGGACGTATGGACCGTTCCCACGGCGGGCGGCGTCGCCACACGGCTCACGATCCACGACGGGGAGGAGCGGTACCCGAAGTTCTCACCGGATGGTGAATGGATCGCATTCACGGGGGAATATGACGGCAACACCGACGTGTACGTCATGAACAGGCACGGCGGTGAAATCACGCGCGTCACCTATCATCCCTGGCCGGACGAGGTGATCGGGTGGCACCCGAAGAAGAACAAGATACTGTTTCGCTCCATCCGCCACAGCTTCCGGTACTTCCACCGGCTCTACCTCGTCTCGCCGGACGGCACGGGGCTCGAAGAGCTGATCATGCACGAGGCCGCTCAGGGCAGCTTCTCGCCGGACGGCACGAAGATCGCTTACAACAGGGGGGCGCGGGAGCACAGGACATGGAAGCGTTACCGCGGAGGAACAGCCCAGGAGATCTACATATTTGATTTCGAGGCGCAGAAAGACACGAAGATAACCGATTTTCGCGGTACCGATCGCGCACCGATGTGGATTGGCGACACGATCTACTTCAGCTCCGACCGCGATCGGAAGCTGAATATCTACGCTTACAACAACGGGTCCGGTGAGATCACACCGATCACAAGCCATACCGAGTACGACGTCAGGCGCCCCAGCGAGGGTAGCGGAAAGATCGTGTACGAATTGGGCGGGACGCTGTGGTTGCTCGACGTCGCGTCGCGGCAGACGCGGCAGGTGCCGGTCGAGATCAGGAGTGACGCTCCGGAGGTCCGCTCATATTTCAAAAAACTCGACGAGTTCATCACCGGTATCGATTGTTCACCGTCGGGAAAGCGGGCCCTGATCACCGCCCGGGGCGAAGTGTTCACGGTCCCGAAAGAGGATGGACCCACGCGGAATCTAACCGAGGATTCGGGATCGCGGGACAAGGACGCCGCCTGGTCCCCCGATGGGAAACATGTGGCCTATCTGTCCGACCGGAGCGGTGAGTACGAGATCTACATTGTCGATCAGAAGGGCGAGGGGGAAGCGGCGCGTCTCACGGAGCACAAGGACGGCTACCGCCATACCCTCCGCTGGTCCCCTGACGGCAAAAGAATCGCATTCGCCGATCAGACGCTCAGTTGCTATTACCTCGACGTCGAAACCAAGAAGATCACGAAGGTCGACAGGGCCGAGTACGAGAACATAGATGTTTCGCTCGATCTCAAGCCGATCAACGACTTCGCGTGGTCCCCGGACAGCCGTTACATCGCGTATTCCAAGATGGACGGCGATCTGGTCTACAAGGTGTTCATATACTCGCTCGAGGACAAGGAGTCCCATTGCGCGAGCATTGGTCTCTTCAACGATTTCGGCCCAACATTTTCCGCCGATGGAGCGCATCTCTTTTTCGTGTCGAACCGTCGTTTCAACCCGACGCTGTGCGATTTCGAATGGGAGATGGTCTACAAGGACGTAGCGGGGATCTATTGCCTGACGATGACGAAAGCCGGTGAATCTCGTTTTCCCTTCAAGAGCGACGAGGAAATCGAGAAGGGCGCCGGGGAGAATGAGGACAAGAAAAAGGACGACAACGGCGAAGGGGCCGTAAAGATAGATTTCGATGGTCTCGAAGGCCGGATCGAACATCTCCCGCTTCCGGCGGGCAATTACCGGAATCTCTCGGCGAATGAATCGGCCCTCTTCTATATGAACAAGGACGAGGGGGATTTCAACCGCTTCGAATTCCGGAGTATCGGCCCCGCGAACCTGTACCGGTTCTCGTTCGACGATCGCGAGGGAAAAACGGTCATCGAAGGGATCGATAGCTACAAGCTCTCGGCGGACGGCAAGCACATCGTGTACAGGAAAGGGAACTCGGTCGGCATCATCGACGCGACCGCCACCGATTCGAAGGGCGAGGCGCTCGATCTCTCGGATTGTACCATGCACCTCGATCCCCTGGCCGAGTGGACGCAGATATTCAACGAGGCATGGCGCATGGAGCGGGATTTCTACTACGATCCCGACATGCACGGGATCGACTGGAATGCGATGAAGGAACAGTATGGAAAACTGCTTCCCTTCGTTTCGTGCCGTCAGGACCTCCGGTACCTCATAGGCGAGCTGATCGGCGAGCTCAACACCTCGCACACCTACGTATTCGGCGGTGACCATCGACGCACGGCCGAAAGTGTCAACGTCGGCATGCTCGGCGTCGACTGGAAGGTTGACACTGGCAGCAACCGGTACCGCTTTGGAAAGATATACCGCGTGCCGGACTGGACAGCCGAGGTTGTTCCGCCGCTCACAAAACCGGGCGTCGATGTGAACGAGGGGGACTATCTCCTCGCGGTGAACGGCCGGAACGTTACGGCGGACCGGAACATCTACAGTTACTTCCAGGGGCTTGCCGGCAAGCAGGTAACGATTCTCGTGAATGACAAGCCGGGCGAAAAGGGCGCGCGAGAATATTCCGTCGAACCGGTCAGGAGCGAGTACACGCTCCGATACCGCGACTGGGTGGAGCACAACCGCATGGTGGCCGATCGGGAGTCGGACGGTCAGATCGGGTATCTCCACCTTCCCGACACCTACCTCGGTTCATGCCGTGAGTTCCCCAAGTATTTTTACTCGCAGCTCCGCAAGAAGGGCCTGATCGTCGATGGACGGTTCAACGGGGGCGGTCTCGATCCCGATATCTTCCTGCGCCGGCTCGACAAGGAGATTCTGGGTTACTGGACGCGGAGATACTCGCACGATCAGATCAACCCGGCGATGGCGACGCGCGCGCACATGGTCTGCCTGACGAATCGCCAGGCGGGCTCAGGCGGGGACATGCTTCCCATGGAATTCCAGATGAAGGGAATGGGCCCCGTGATCGGGACACGGACCTGGGGAGGGCTCGTCGGCGTATCGATGTGGCTCGGTCTCATCGACGGCGGAGGGCTGTCGGCGCCCGATTACCGCATCTATGCTCCCGACGGACGGTGGATTGTCGAGAACGAGGGAGTCGAGCCGGACATCGTCGTTGATCTCGATCCCGCAGAGGTGCGGCGCGGTCACGACGCTCAACTGATGAAGGCTATCGAGGTTCTGAAAGAGAAGATCGAGAAGGATACGCTGCCGTGGCCCGAGCACGAAGCGTTCCCCGATGACGGCGGCCTGTAGAGTGGTGGGGAACGGGGTGCCCGCCGGCGGGGCATTTCGGAAAATACGGCTACAGCCCCGTCGGGACATCGATGAAGCGCACCGGAACACCGAGCTCGCGATGCAGGTGTTCTCCAAGGGCCTGCACCCCGAGTGTTTCGGTGGCGTAGTGGCCGGCGCAGATCAGGTTGATCCGTGATTCCCTGGCGGTGTGATATGCCGCGTGCGCCGGTTCGCCGGTGAGGAGCGCATCGCATCCCGTCTCCGCGGCCGCCTGAACCAGGCCGGCGCCTCCCCCCGAAACGATACCAAGCGTTCGGATCTTCGGCCTGCCGAAGGTGAATGTCTCCACCGTGGCGCCCAGGGTGCTGCGCAGCTTCGCTGCCACGCCGCGAGGCGTCATCACCCGCTGAAGGTTCCCGCGAATTCCTATCGATACACCACGGTATTCCCCGAAAACGGATGTACCCTGAAGTTCGAAAATACGCGCCAGCCGGGCATTGTTGCCGAGTTCCGGATGACAATCAAGCGGAAGGTGCGCGGCATAGAGAGAAACTCCGTGTGAGAGGAGCAGCCTCACCCGCCTCGCGAGGGTTCCAGTGATCGGTTGCGGTGTTCCCCAGAAGAGACCGTGGTGGGTGATGAGAAGGTTTGCGTCCCCCCGGATCGTTTTCCGTATCGATTCCTCGCAGGCGTCGACGGCGAGGCACGCCGCGTTGATCGTTCTCGATCCCTCGACCTGTAGTCCGTTCAGGGCGGAATCGGATGTGAACGAGGCGATGCAGAGCGTTTCGTCGAGGAATCCGACGACGGTTTTAAGCCGCACGTTACCGTTTCCCTTTAGCAGTGCTCATCTTTGACGCCTCGATTTCCTCCTCGTAGGATTTCTCGAGCGCCACGAATTCGGGATCACCGTCGAGCGTGAGGAGAACCTTTCCCATATCCTTCGTATTGTATCTCAGTGTGCCGCCCTCGATCGTCACATTGATCTCGGCGAACGAAGCGCGGTTGATGCCGGTGTCGATCACTATTGTTTCGCCGACGTATTCATGATACAGGCCGTTATGCGACCGGTGACCGTTGATGACGATATCGATGCCGGGCACCGTTTTTGCAAATTCGAGGCTGTTTTCCCAACCGAGGTGGCTCAGGGCGATGATCAGATCACACCCGCGCTTTCTCAAGGCGGATACCGCCACGAGCGCCGACATTCTCGTATCTTGCACATCGTAGTACTTATGTATTTCCTCGTCGATCCCGTGGATGTATGATGGAAGGACGACGCTCAGCACTCCGACCTTTATTCTTCCTTTTCGCCAGAATAACAGCGGGTGTTTTCCTAACGTTGTTACGATGTAGGGTGCGGCGAGGTGCCCGTTGCCGCGCTTGTCGATGATGTTGGAAGAGACAAGCGGAAGATCGGCGTTTTTCACCTCTTCCAGAAGTTGTTTGCGGCCGAGCCGTATTTCGCTTTCGCCGACGGCGATCGCATCGTACCCGAGTCGTTTCATACCTTCGAAGAAGTACCGGTCCTTGATATTCTGGTGTCTCATTCTCCAGGGCGAACAGAAATCACCTCCGTCGACCAGCAGAACCAGTTTCTCGTTGCGACGTTGCCGGATGAGGGTGGCCCACCTGGCCATCCCGGAGTAGTGATCCGCCTTTCACCCGCACGGTTCGCGGTACCCCTTGAGGTCGCTCGTAACGAAGATAGAAAGCGATACGCCGTCGGGGATCGCCTCGCCCGATGCATCGGACCGGGCGACATGTATCTTGAGCGGAATATAGATCGCGAGCAACACAACGAACAGTACGAGGGCTGCACGGACGAACGGGAAGCTCCGTTTTTTACTCATTCTTCTCATAGTTCCTCAGTTTCGAGTAGAGTGTCGGTTTCGAAATGCCGAGGAGTCCCGCGGCCTTTGTCTT
>CBFCXB010000069.1:0-9258 GCA_965601905.1 uncultured bacterium
GGAGTAAATGTACGGTGTAGCGTACATTTGGTTCCGACGTCGGAACTGGAATTCGCATTATTGTCTCCTGCGGGGGCATAGGCGAACCATGGTGGAAGCGGGGACTAAATGTCCGGTTTACCGTACATTGAGTTTCAATATGAAACTGGTTCGTGTTATGTCGCGCTGTGACGGCATAGGCGAACCTCGGCGGGATCTCGGCAGAACCCCGGCGGGATCCCGCATCGGCACGGTGGTATCATCCCACGAAGAAGTACCGGAGCAGCACGTACACGCACGAGATGGCGATCGAGAGGAGCATCAGCGGGAAGCCGTAGCGGAAGTAATTTCTGAAGTTCAGGGGGCTCTTCGTCTTCTCGCTGAATCCGGCTATGACGACGTTGGCCGAGGCGCCGATCAGTGTGCCGTTGCCGCCGAGGCACGCGCCGAGCGCGAGACTCCACCAGAGCGGCAGGGAACGCTCCATGTAGTAAATCTGGTAGGCCGCCTCATCGAGTCCCCCGGTGTTGGGAAAGAGCGCCGTCGAGATCCTGGCCAGCAGCGGGATCATTGCCGCGACAAACGGTATGTTATCGAGAAACGACGACGCGATCGCCGATATCCACAGAACGGCGATGCAGAGCAGCACGATGTTGTTGCTGATCGCAAGCACACCCCCGGCAAGCCGTTCGAGTATGCCCACCTCCTCGAGGCCGCCGACCAGGACGAAGAGGCCCATGAAGAAAAACAGCGTCGGCCACTCGATCTCCTCGAGCCGTTTCTCGATGTCCGTTCCGCTCCAGATGAGGAGCGCCCCGCCGCCGGCGAGCGCCACGGTGGCCGGCTTGAGCCCCAGTGCATCATGAGCGACGAATCCGACGATCGTCAGCCCCAGCACGATCAGGCTGCGCCGGAGAAGCACCGGGTCTGTGATCACCTTCGTCTCGTCCATTCCCGATACGACGCGCTCGTAGTCAACGCCGGAGGGAGCGATCTGCTTCCGGAAAATAAACCGGACGACGAGCAGTGTCACGGCGAGCACGATGACGGCGACGGGTCCCAGGTGGATGAGAAAATCGAGAAAGGAGAGGTCGGTGGCGCTTCCGATCAGGATATTGGGCGGGTCGCCGATGAGGGTCGCCGTGCCGCCGATGTTCGAGGCGAGTATCTCCGCGATCAGGAACGGAAAGGGCGAGATGTCGAGCATCTCGGCGATCAGGATCGTGATCGGAGCGATGAGAAGCACCGTCGTGACGTTATCGAGCAGCGCCGATGCGACGGCCGTGAAGATGGAGAACCAGAGCAGGATCCGCCAACTGTTGCCCCTCGTGCGTTTCGTGATCTTGATTGCAACGTAGCTGAATATGCCGGTCTCCTTTATAACGCTGATCAGCAGCATCATCCCGGTGAGGAGCCCGATCGTGTTGAAATCGATTCTCGCGAAGGCCCGTCCCTGGGGCATGACCCGGAACACGACGAGCAGCACGGCGCCCATGATGGCGATCTTGGTACGGTGAATTCTCTCGGTGATGATGAGAACGTAGGAGACGAGAAAGATCACGAGCGCCGTCACCGCGTGAGTCGTCACTGCTCGCCTTTCATCTCGTAGATGGCCCTGCAGACGTCATTTTTGCTGATCATGCCGACGAGGCGGTTGCCGCCGACGACCGGCATGCGCGACAGGTTGAGCTTGTGCAGGGCGGCGGCGGCCTTCATCACGCTGTCGTTCTCATCGAGGAACGGCACGTCCTCGCGCATCAGATCCTCCGCGACGAAGAGCTTTTCCTCGATCGAGAAGGAGGTCCGCTCGAGCGCGCCGAAATCGTGAACGAAGTCGATGTTGCGTATGAGGTCGATATATTCGGGCAGGAAGATCAAGAGAAAATCGTCTATATCGATAACCCCCACGAGCGAGCCGTCGCTACCGGTGACCGGTATCAATGATTCGCCCGTTTCGAAAAAATGCCTCGCGACCTCCCGCAGGGGTGTGTGGGGAGATACCGACTGAAAGTCGGTCTTCATATAATCCCGGATTGTCACGCTGTCCACTCCGCGCATGCGGCTACAGGTACTTCCCTTCCGCTTCTCTGACCAGCTTGATAAAGCTCTTTTCTTCCCGGCACCGAAGCAGCGCCTCTCTGAACTCCTCGTGCTTGACGAGGCGTGATATGTGGGCGAGTGCCTTGATGTGCGGACCCGAGACGTCCCGTGGCGATACGAGTATAAAGAAGAGATGAGCCTTTTCGCCGTCCGTCGAGTCGAAATCGATGCCGCCCCGATGGCACGCGAACGCGACGTACAGCCTCCCCACGGCCGGTGTTTTCGCATGGGGCACGGCGAGTCCCATTCCCACGCCGGTGCTCTGCTTTTCCTCGCGCTGGATGATCGCCTCGAGAATCTCGTTCCGGTCTTTCAGCTTGTACGCCGCACAGAGCAGATCGACCAGCTCTATCAGGACTTCACTCTTCGTGGCGGATCGCAGATCGAGCTGAATCGCCGACTTCTTGATCATTTTTGACAGTCTCATACCGGCCGGTCCTTTGTATTATTAGTATGTTAAAGTAGTGAACGGCGGATGAATTGTCAATCCGTTCTTACAGACGGATGCCGGCGGCGAGCATGAAAAACAGACCGCTGTAATCGAGCGTGATCTCCGTTGTCGAATCGGGAAAGAAGGCGGCATCGCCGAACTTGTCCTCGAAGCCGTCCACCTTGAGACGCCGGTACCCCATCTGAACGCTGATCTCGACGGGATTCAAAAAGTTCGTGGCCGCCTCCGCAAACAGCGCGAAACCCCAATCGTTCGCCTTGTACTCGCTCAGCCTGCGCGGTGAAAGGAGGTTCGTGCCGAATGTCGATTTGGCGAAACAGCCGTTGACCCCGAAATCGACGTCGATAACGTTGGGAATGGTGAATGTTCTCACCACACCGCCGATCGTGTAGACGTTCGCCGGCGCCTTGTATGTGACGGGACTGATCGTACCGACTTCGAGTGTCGACTCGCCCCAGAATCGCTCGAATCCGGCCGAGACGGCGGCGAAATCGAAGAGCCACACCCGCCCCTGCAGCATCACCTCAACTCCCTTTGAAAGTTCCGGCATCTTGTAATCGAAATCGCGGACGACCACCGTAAAGTGATCATCCAGCTCGGTCATCGAGTAGTAGCTGACCCCGATACCGGCCCGCAGCGAGATGCCGATCGGGAAGGAGTGCGCGGTGGTCCAGGGGACCGTGACGATGAGAACCGCCGCTGCCAATAGGATCATGCGTTTCATACGATCTCCTCCGTTTTTACGGTATCGGCGATCCCACTCACAGCGCGCCGCGAGTGGTGAGATACGTCCCCAGCCTCCGCACTCCCTCGGCGATGTTTTCGAGCGAATTTGCATACGATATACGCAGGTGACCCTCGCCCCGGTCGCCGAAATCGATACCGGGCGTGACGGCGACACCCGCCTTCTCGAGGATGTCGAAGGCGAGCCTGAACGAATCATGATCGATATGTGCCGTGTTTACGAAGAAGTAAAAAGCCCCATGCGGTTCCCTCGCATATCGTAGCCCGAGCTTCGGGAGTTCCCGGAGGAGATAGCGCCGTCGCGCATCGTAGCGCTGTCTCATCTCCTCGATCTCCGGCTGTTTCTCGTTCAGTGCCGTGACAGCTGCGCGCTGCACGAAGGCGTTCGGTGAGATGAAGAAATTCTGGAGCAGTATGTGCAGGCGTCTCACCGCCTGTCTCGGGGCGATGATGTACCCGAGGCGCCACCCCGTCATTGCGAAGAGCTTGGAGAATCCGTTCAGCACGAATACGTTCTCGGTGAACTCCAGTGCGCTGTGTTCCGTTTCACCGTAGACGAGGCCATGGTATATCTCGTCACTGATAACGGGCACTCCCAGGTTACAAATCGCTTCGAGGTCGTCATGCGGTATCAGCGTGCCCGCCGGGTTCGACGGGGAGTTGACCATGACCGCGCGCGTGTTCTCGGTGATGGCCTGCTTGACTGCTCCCGGTTTCAGCTGGAAACCATCCGCCCCCTCTGAGGCGATGTAACGCGGCGTTCCGCGCATGAACTTGATGAAATTCGGGTAGCAGGGATAGTACGGATTGCCGAGTATGATCTCATCACCCTTCTCCTCTATAAGAATCGACAGAACGAGGAGAAGCGCGGGGGAGACTCCCATCGTGACCAGTACCCGGTCTTCGGTGATCCTGATACCGTAACGTCTTTCGTAGTAAGAGGCGATCGCGGTCCTGAGCCCCGGGATCCCCCTGCTGTCCGTGTAATGAGTTTCCCCGTTCCTCAGCGCTTCGATTCCGGCGTCTACGATCGCTGGAGGTGTGGCGAAGTCGGGCTCACCGACTTCTAGGTGTATGATGGATTTGCCGCTTCGCTCGAGCGCGAGCGCCCGCTCGAGAACATCCATGACGATAAAGGATTTTATCTCATTCGTTGCCTTGTCCTGCACCGGTCGCATCCTCCCTCGAATGTATTGTTTCGCGAGGATACCGGTTAGGGATGGCAAAGTCAATCGGATCGTTGGTACGATGCGGGAGAGTAACAACACCGGCCGAGGAGGTGCATGATGGCGATCTGTTCCGTGTCGGTCGTGCCGGTCGGCACCGGTTCGACCAGCGTGAGTCCCTACGTGGCGAAATGTCAAGAGATACTCCAGGGTATGGAAGGAGTGAAGTACCAGCTGACGCCGATGGCGACGATACTCGAAGGGAAACTCGCGGTAATTCTGGAAGCGGTCGAGCGGCTGCACAACGTACCCTTCGAGCGCGGCGCCAAACGGGTGCTGACAACCGTTATCGTTGACGAGAGGATCGATGCGAAGTTGACGATGACGGGAAAGATCGAATCCGTCAGGAAAAAACTCGGTGGCCAAGGCCGCTAGGGTGACGGTCCGATCATCGCCAGCATCCAGTGCCGCCCCGTATCGCCGCCATCCCGGCGGTGCGAGTAGAAGAGCCCGGGATTGCAGGATGTACAGAGATTGGCGCGAAAGATGTTGCGCCGTTTCAATCCGCCCTGGAGGAGTTGATCCGTGACGAGTGCGGGCAAGTCGAGGTGGTACGCATTATTCTTACGGTGTACGTACCGTGCCGGAAAACACCCCGCCGTTTCCTGGTACACGGTGTAGCATCGTTTGCAGATGCCGGGGCCGATGATCGCGATTGCGTGAGGGGCGTCGATCGAGTGATCGGTCCGCATCTTCTCGAGCGCCGCGGGTATGATGCCGAGGATGGCGCCGCCCCGCCCGACGTGCAGGGACGCCAGCGCCTTCTCGCTCGGCGCGTATACGACCACCGGGTAGCAGTCGGCCGTGTTGATCGCGAGGGCGAGACGGCGTGTCGTGGTGATGAAACCGTCCGTTCCCCGGTAGACGCCTCCCCGGTGCACGGTCGCGATACGCGAGCCGTGCACCTGAACGCCGCGGGCGACCCGTTTCGCCGGTATGCCGAGCGCGTGGAGAAGCCTGCGCCTGTTCTCGCGGACCTTTCCCGGCCGGTCGCCGGTCCCCGTTCCGAGGTTGAGGCTGTCGTACGGTGGCGCGCTCGTGCCGCCGGAACGCGATGTGCACCAGACGTGGAGTTCGGGCGCCACGGCACCGACGGCGGGAATGACGCCGAGTGGGATTCCGGATCGTGTTATCCATTCCATAACATCGATATTCGCTGGCGCGTACGCTCAGCGCCGCACAGAGCGAATTGCGGCTGCAGCGGCCAGCGTCGCGCTGCCGCTGAGCCGCAAATGGTTGACAACCGAGGGCCGGATAAGGATAACTGATATACGGTTCTTTGCAAGCAACTTCAGGAGGCAGGAGGCGCCATGCAATTTCTCGAGGGATACCGGTGCAGCGCGTGTGAACGGGAGGTTCCCGCCGGTTCCCGTGCCGGTGAATGTCCCGCCTGCGGTCTTCCGCTCCTCGCCGTGTACGATCTCGGTCTCGTGCGGAGGAACATTGACCGCAAGGCATTCTTCGCCGATGGCGCCGGTCTCTGGCGGTTCCGGCATCTGCTACCGCCGTTTATCGAGAAGGTCACACTCGGCGAGGGAAACACACCGGTGCTGCATGCGAAGCATCTCGGTGCGGCGATTCACGCGCCGCGGCTTTTTATCAAGGACGAGTCCCGCAATCCAACCGGGTCGTTCAAGGCGCGGGGGATGGCCGTCGCCGTCTCGCGGCTCAAGGATATCGGTGTCGGCATGGCGTATCTCCCATCGGCGGGGAATGCCGGCCTGGCGCTGGCCGCCTATGGGGCCGCCGCGGGGATCGACTGTACGATATTCATGCCCGTGGAAACGCCGCAGGGCGTCGCCGAGGAGTGCCGCGCCTACGGGGCGCGGGTCGAGGAGGTTCCCGGCATACTTCCCGATGCGGCGCGCCGTATGGGGGAAGAGCCGCATCTGGAGCGCGCCGCCGTCCTGAGCACGTTCCGCGAGCCGTGCCGCGTCGAGGGAAAGAAGACGATCGCCTTCGAGATCGCGGCGCAGTACGGCAGTGACGCGCCCGAGTGGATACTGTTTCCGACGGGAGGGGGGACGGGGATCGTGGCGATCTGGAAGGCGTACAACGAACTCGAATCACTCGGATGGCTGGAAGGCGGTAAACCGCGCCTCGCCGTGGTGTAGTCATCCGGTTGCGCACCGCTCGTCCGCGCGTTCGAGCGTGGTGCCGATTGTGCCGAACCGTTTGAAAATCCCGTTACCGTCGCCTCCGGTATCCGCGTACCCTCTTCACGTGCCGATCGGCTCATACTCCGCGCCCTACGCGATAGCGGCGGGACGGCCGTTGCGGTCACGGACGAAGAGATCATCCGCGCCGTGGGAGAGATCGCCTCATCCGAGGGAATATTCCCAGCCCCCGAAGGCGCCGCTGCGTGGGCCGGATGCAAAGCGCTCATACGAAATGGGACGATCGACCCATCATCACGGATCATCGTTGTCAATACCGCGGGAGGAGCGCGGTACCGGTTCCTGCTCGACGCCTACCGGGGAACCGTGATTGAGTAGGCGGCGCCGGCGCCGTCGCGCCTCAGAGCCCCGCGGCATCGCACGGCGGGGCGCGACGGCGACGGTTCCGCACAACAATCGGGGCGGGCAAGTGCAACAAAGAAACACGCCGCTCTTTATTGCGAGCGGCGTGTCGTGTCTGTTATCAATATGCCATCCGGCAGGTCGTTATTTTCTTTTGGTCCTGCCGCTTCCCCCGGAAGAGCGGGATCCTCCAGAGGAGCCCGACCGGCCGCCGGACGAGCGGGCCGGTGTGGATGGACTACGCGATGGAGAGCTACGCCTCACGCTCGATCGCGATGATCGTTTCGTCGACGAGCTCCTGCTGGTCGACCGCGATGAGGATCGTTTCGATGTGCTGCTGCGCTTGGCCGGCCTGTCGACCGATCGTGACGATTTCCCGGAGCCCGATCGGCGGACCGTTCCACTCTTCGAGGATCTGCGCTGGGAGCTCGACCGGTTAACGCTCCTGTCGGCATCGCGATTCCGCGTCGCCCGCTGCGTTCCCCGCTGAATGGTCCGGCCCGAGCCGTCCTTTCTGGAACGCGTTTGACGGGTCTGCCGGACCTCTCTCGATCTCGTCGATTCTCCGCGCGTTGCTCTGTCACGTCCGTACACGATCCTCCGTTGCATGTCTCTCGATCTCGCCGACGTTCTATCGGCCCGGTATCGCGTTGCTCGGGTCGTTGCATCCCGCTGCCGAGCGCGGTCGGCAAGTCGCGACTTTTCGAGTGTCGTTCTGTTGGTACGGCTCCGTGAGGCCGTGTCGAGGCGCTTATGCGTCAGGCGGCTCGCGAGGACCGCCTCCTTGCGCCGTATGCGGTTGACCGTCGAGGTGTAGTGCAGATTACGCTTTGCGATATACCGGTCCCCGTGTATGCCGCGGTAGCGGGAGGCGTAGCAGCAGTCATCCCAGTCGTACCACCCGTACGGATTCCAACGGTAGTAGTCCCAGTAATAGTGATACGGGCCGTACCACGAGTAGAACGGCCAGTGGTAGTAATAGCTATCGGCCCAGTAGAAAGACCATCCGAAGTCCCACCACCACCAATCCTGGTAGTAGGGATAATGGTACGAAGCGTAGTACCGGTACCGAGGGTAGTTCATGCGGTACGGGTAATCGGAATCGGTGTAATAGATCGAGAGATAGACGTTGCTGTCATCGTAATCGTCGTCCCGATCGTCCGTCGCCCGCTCGGCATAGTCGCTCGAAATGTAGTAATCCTCATCGACCTCCTCGCCCACGTGTCTGACCTGGAAGATCTCCGGGTACGGGTAATGCAGGTCATCCTCGTAGGCGGCCCGTTCAATAATGATCTCGGGGCATTCCATTGCATAGGGATCCGAAATCTTGTCCGCCCCGTGGCACTGGACGCAGAGATACCGGGGATAATCAACCTTGCGGTTGACGTAGAAGTAGGTGTAGTCCGTCGCCGGTTCTGCGCTCAATGGATCGACCAGCACCTCTTCATCGATCATGTTGAAGGCGAGGAACGGATCCATCTCGATTCTGAGCTTTTTATCCTCGGCGAGTTTCCTGCTCTCGGCGAGAAAGTAGAGCTCTTCCTCTTTGAGCATAGCGCGGTCGGATACGGCCAATGCGTGTATATACTCGATGCCCGTCGTATTTCCCACTTCCCAGTAGAGTCCCTCTCCCGGTTCGGGCAGGAAGTACACCTTGCGCCCCTTCACCTTCGCCGGCTTGCCGTCCTCGGGGAAGAGAAGGT
Organism: uncultured bacterium; assembly: GCA_965601905.1. GTDB lineage: Bacteria > Krumholzibacteriota > Krumholzibacteriia > Krumholzibacteriales > Krumholzibacteriaceae > DATKWS01. The sequence goes on from CBFCXB010000069.1 coordinate 8,723, forward strand.
GCACGTACCCTTCGCTGTCGATGTTGTACAGTACGACATATGCGTCCTTGCTGGTCTGGAACGTGATGTTGATATCACGTCCCGGTTTCAGTACGGCGCCCTTGCCGCCGACGAGCCGCACTGAGACGGCGAACTCGTCCCCCGTAACCGCGGCGGCGTGCTGCGATTTCTTCAGCTCGAACGCCAAGCCGAAGGAATGCGACGATAGCAGGGGAACGAGAAATACAGCCAGAAGGAAGAGTGTAAGCAGACGTTTCATGGTTCTCACTCCTTCCGTGCAGGGGTGGTTTCGTGCTTTTCGCTCAATGCGGTTTTTCGCGCGGTGGCGCCGAAAATACCCATTTCCCTAATAGTATAACCGTTATCAGTACTTTTTACAAGGTTAACACTCATCAAAACAGCCTTTCTCAATACCCTCTCCGATGTAGTAAAGAGGCATTTTCCGTTCCGGCATTGATACGGATATCAACTCGCCGTATGATATTTCCTTATTTCTTTCTTCACTATATGTTACGTTCCGGCATCGGAAAAGTTCC